>CAZMXH010000025.1:0-18051 GCA_964570165.1 uncultured Actinomycetes bacterium | reverse complement strand
CGCAGACCGGCGGCGCCTGCCAGAGCTGCCCGGCCTACGACTCGTGCCGCGGCGGCTGCATGGCGGCGAAGTTCTTCACCGGCCTGCCGCTGGATGGCCCCGACCCGGAGTGCGTGCAAGGGCACGGGGAGGAGGCCCTGGCCCAAGAGCGGACGGTCCCGGCACCGAGCCAGGATCACTCCCGCCCCGTAGCGGAGCGCCGCCAGCCGGTGCTGGTGCAGATCGGCCGCCGTCCGCCCGGTCCGTCCTTCGGCCCAAGCTCGTCTCCTGTGTCGGCGTGTGCGCAGCATCCACTCGCCGGCTACATGCCGGACACGGACGGTCAGCGGTCGTGAGCCGGCTCGCCGCGGCCGCCTGGCCGGATGTCCGGGAGCGCCCGCTGGTCCTCGTGCCGCTCGGGTCCATCGAGCAGCACGGTCCGCACCTGCCGCTCGAGACCGACGCGGTGATCGCCGAGGCGGTCGCCGCGCGTGTGGCACGGTTGCTCGGCAGCGAGCACGTCTTCGTCGCACCGGTGCTGGCCTACGGTGCCAGCGGCGAGCACCAGACGTTCGCCGGCACGTCATCCATCGGCACCGCCGCTCTGCGCTTCCTGGTCGTCGAGCTGGTCAGGTCAATGAGCACCTGGGCGGGCAGGATTGTCTTGGTCAACGGGCACGGCGGGAACGTGACGGCGTTGACCGACGCCGTGGTCGAGTTGCTCGACGAAGGTCACGACGTGGCGTGGGTGCCCTGCGTCGCCGCCGAGGACGGTGCCGGTGGCCCGCATGACGCGCACGCCGGGTACACCGAGACCTCGCTGATGATGCACCTACGGCCGTGGGCGGTGCGGCCCGGACGTGCCGAGCCGGGCAACACGACACCCCTGGAAGAGCTGTGGCCGATCCTGCTCCGGGACGGAGTGGGAGCGGTATCGGCGAACGGCGTGCTCGGAGACCCGAGCGGCGCGAGCCCACGTGCGGGTGCCCGCTTCCTGGAGGCCATGGCCGGTGAGATCGCTGCGCTGATCCACGGCGGCAGCACCGGCCCGCGAGGCATGCTGTGCCGTGCTGGTGTCACCGCACCCGCGGCTGCACGAGGTGGCATCCACGGATGACCAGACCCGCCGCCCACGAACTGTTCGAGGGCTTCCCCGTGCGCCTCAATCGCCGGACCAAGGTGTACGACGGCGGACGGACCGTCATCGGCGGCGCGCCCACCACCGCCGCCTTTCTCAGCGACGCCGCACGACGGATGCTGGACGGACGAGACCTGCGCGTCAATGGCGTCGGCTCGGGCGCGCTCGCGGGCCGACTGCTCGACCTCGGTCTCGCCGACCCCGTCGTCGCCAAGCTCCCGCCGATCGGCCTCGACTCGGTCACGGTCGTGGTACCGGTTCGCGACCGACCCAGGCATCTTGACCTGTTGTTGGGGAGCGTTCCCGACGGCGTCCGGGTCATCGTCGTCGATGACTGCTCGACCGACCCGACGGGTGTTGCTTCGGTCGCCGCCTCCCACGGCGCCGATCTCATGCGGCACAACGTCAACCGTGGGCCGGCCGCGGCACGCAACACCGGACTCGAGCGGGTCCGCACGCCGTACGTCGCGTTCGTCGACTCTGACGTCGTTCTGGAACCTGACACGCTCACGACCCTCCTGCGGCACTTCCACGACCCGAAGGTCGCGCGTGCGGCGCCCAGAGTCCTCGGCCGGCACCCGGCCGCCAGGGACACCTGGATCACCCGCTACGAGAACGGCCGGGCATCGCTGGATCTCGGCCGTCACCCCGCCCTGGTCCGACCTCGGACGCCGGTCGCCTGGGTGCCGAGCGCCTGTGTCGTTGCCAGGGTCGAGGCTCTCGGCCGCGGTTTCGATGCCGACATGCGGGTCGGTGAGGACGTCGACCTCGTCTGGCGCCTCGCCCGGCAGGGATGGCGGATCCGGTACGAGCCCGAGGCCGCCGTGCACCACGAGAACCGGCCCCGGCTGGCCGAGTGGTGGAGCCGCAAGCTCTACTACGGAACCGGTGCTCAACCCCTCGCCGAACGCCACGGCAGCGATGTCGCTCCCGCCGTACTCGCGCCGTGGGCCGCGACCTTCGCTGCCGCCGTGCTGCTGCAGCGCCGCTGGTCGGTGGCAGTCGCGGGGCTTGCCGCTTTGACGGCGTGGTGGCGGATCAGCCGGCGACTCGACGCGAGCGAGCACCCCGGCCGCATCGGTCTCCGGCTCACCACAGCTGGAGCGGCGGCTGCGCTGTCGCAGACCAGCGCGCTTCTACTCCGTCACTGGTGGCCTGCCGCGGCCGTCGGCAGCGTGCTCTCGCGGCGCCTTCGCCGGGCGCTCGTGGCCGCGGCGGTCGCCGACAGTGCCGTCGAGTACGTGCGGACCGAGACCGATCTCGATCCGCTTCGGTTCGCTCTCGCGCGACGCCTTGACGATGTCGCGTACGGCACCGGCGTGTGGCTCGGTGCGCTGCGTCGTCGATCCCTCAGCTGCCTAGTGCCGGATCTCAAGGGCCGTTCTGCCACCCGCAGGTAGTTTCCGGCCTCCGGGAACTCCTCTCGGCGTTGAACCTGTCGCCTGCTTCTCTGGACTAAAGGAGCACGATCGACCGCACGATCCGGAGGGCATCGCACGATGGCCGTACGAGAAGCACTGCTTGATCCCACAGGAATGGACGAGCGCCCCACAGACGACACCCTCGCACCACGCCCCGCGAGCCTCCGTGGGCTGACCATCGGCCTGCTGGACAACACCAAGGTGAACGCGACGCATCTGCTGCAGGAGATCGGGGACGTCCTGACGAGCCGCTACGGCGTCGCCGAGACCCGGATGTACACCAAGGACTATTTCGGAACGCCGGTGAAGGACGAGCTCCTCCGGAAGGTCGCCGAGGAGTGCGACGTCGTGGTGACGGCAGTGGGCGACTGCGGCTCGTGCAGTGCCGCGACCGTCGCCGATGGGGTCCGGTTCGAGCGGGCCGGGACTCCTGCCGTGAGCATCTGCTCGGACGCATTCCGCTCGTCAGGTGCCGCCATGGCCCGGTTGGAGGGCTTTCCCGGCTTCGAGTTCCTCACTGTCGAGCACCCCATCGCGAGCCTGGACGCGGAACAGATTCGTCAACGGGCCGAGACGGTCGCTCCCGATATCGTGCGCATCCTCGGCGTGGAGGCCTGAGATGAGTGCTCCGACCGTTGATCTCGACGAGCTCCGCCGGACCATGGAGTACTACGCGCAGCAGGGTTGGACCGATGGCCTGCCGGTGATGCCGGTGACGGAGTCCTACCTCGCCGAGTTTCTGGCCCAGTCCGGTCGGAAGCCCGATGAGGTTCTGTTCGACGTCCCGCACCTCAACCGCGCACTCACCGTCCGGCTCGCTGCCATCAACGCGGCGCTCGCCGGGTGCCTGCCCGAGTACCTTCCGGTGGTCATCGCCGCGTGGGAGGCGATCGCTCAGGAGCCGCACCCGCGCCGCGGCATCTGGCAGTCCACCACCGGTACCGCCCCGTTCACGGTGGTCAACGGCCCGGTCCGCAACCGGATCGGTCTCAACAGCAGGGGCAACGTCTTCGGCTCGGGGTTCCGGGCCAACGCCACGATCGGTCGCGCCATCCGGCTTGCTCTGCTGAACGTGTTCGGCCTTCGTCCGCACCGGCTGGACCAGGCCACCCAGGCGACGCCCGCGAAGTACACCGCGTGCATCGCGGAGAACGAAGAGCAGAGCCCCTGGGCGCCGCTACACGCCGAGTACGGCTTCGCCCCGGAGGACGACGTCGTCACGGCGTTCGTCATCCGCTCGGTGATGCACATCGAAGCGCGGCACGCCCACGCCCCCGAACAGCTCGCCGTCGACCTCGCCGACACCATCCGCAGGACCGGCTCGCTCATCCACGAGTACAGCAGCGCGCTGCTGGTTCTGGGCCCGGAGCACGCCCAGCTCTTCGCCGGGGCCGGGTGGAGCAAGGATGACGTGCGGTCCGCCGTCTACGACAACGCCGTCCGGTCCAGGGCGGACCTGGAGGCGGCAGGCAAGGACGCGCTGTCGCACCACACCCGGTGGCGGCTGCCCGGAGACCACCCGGACGCCATCCCCGACACCGCCAGCACCGGCCCCGACCCGGACAGGGTGCGGCTCCTGCCCAGCGCCAAGTCCGTCCAGATCATGGTCGCGGGCGCGAACAATGCCGGTGTGTCCGCCGTCGTGGAGATCTTCGGCCTGACCCCACGGGAGCGCCCCTCGTCCTACAGCAAGATCGTCACCGCCTGAGGCCCCGCGATGGCTCCGAACTGCGCTGGGCGCGGTACTCCCGGGCGCTCTTAGTGCGTGCCGTGGCGGCGAGACATCATCCACGACTTGTGCGCGGGGATCTTCGCGTCGATGACGAAGGGCCGGTCACGGGGGCCGTCGAGCCACGGGCGAACCGCGCCGAGGTCGTCGATGGAGCGGATGGTGACGGCCTCGCAGCCGTAGCCGCGGGCGATGGCGGCGATGTCGGTGTCCGGGAAGCGGACGGTGTCGAGCTTGTCGGTCTGGTGGTCGAAGATGTTGACCTCGGCGCCGTACGCGTCGTCGTTGAAGACGATGACGACCATGCCCATGCGCAGGCGCACGGCCGTGTCCAGTTCGACCAGCGTCATCATGAACGCACCGTCGCCGGTGCCTACGACGGGCATCCGCTCGGGCTGGGCGATGCCGGCGCCGATCGCCGAGGACAGCCCCAGGCCGATGGACTGGAACGACAGCGGGATGCAGTAGCCGCGCTCGTCCGGCACGCGCAGGTGCGCCCCGGCGTAGCAGTTCACGTTGCCGCCGTCGGTGACCACGACTCGTTCCATGGGGAGCATGGCGTCGAGGGCGTTGATCAGCTCCTGAGCGTCGACCCGGCCGGGCTCGCGCAGCGGGGTGAACGGCTGGTCCTTCCAGTAGCGGACCGCCTTGACCCGCTCGCCGATCTCCGGAGTGCGGTAGCCGACCCGGCCGGGATAGCGTTCGGCGATCAGATCGGCCGCGGCCGCCGCGACCACGGCGGCGTCCCCGAGGATGCCGATGTCCACGGGCCGGTGGAAGCCGATCGCCTTTTCGCGGTCGTCGACCTGGACGACTCTGGTGTCCTGCACGAGGCTGCCCTCGCGGGTGGTCCACTTGTTCAGTCCCGCCCCGAAGGCGACGAGCACGTCGGCGCCGGCGATGAGCTCGGCTGCGCCCTCGGTCGCGAACCCGCCCATGATGTCCAGCGCCCACTCGTCGCCCACGAACAGGCCGCGGCCTGCCGCAGAGGTGGCCAGCAGGGCACCCGAGACCTCGGCCAGCCGGCGCAACTCGGCCGCCGCTCCCCAGGCTCCGCGGCCACCGACGATCACAGGACGCTCGGCCGTACCCAGGACCTCCACGAGTTGCTCCAGCGCCTGCGGGGACGGGCCCGGAGGTAGCTTCACAGGGACGGGCGGGACGCTGGCCGCGTCGAAGTCGGTGTGCTCGTCCTGGATGTCCACCGGAAGTGACAGCACCACGGTGGCGCGGTCGAGCCGCGCCGTGTGGTACGCCTTCGCCGCATCCGCGACCGCGGAGGAGGCCGAGTGGACCCGCATCGGCACGGCTCCGATCGCCGCCACGGCCGCGTCCTGGTCGATGTAGAAGTTGTCGGTGACATCGCCGCTCGCGGTGTCGCCGGTCAGGACGAGCACGGGGGTGTGGCACTTCGCCGCCTCGGTGATACCGGTCATCGCGTTCGTCAGGCCACACCCCTCGTGAACGCTGATGATCGACACATCGCCGGTCGCTCGGCTGTAGGCGTCGGCCATGCACGCCGCGCCCATCTCGTGGCGGGCAGCCGTGAACGGCACGCCGGCGTCGATCAGCGCGTTCGTGACGTGGAAGTTGCTGCTGCCCACCACGCCGAAGACGTGCGACGCGCCCAGTTCGGCGATCGTCCGCCCGACGGCTTCAGCGATCGTGATCCGTTCGGTCATCGTGTGTTCCTTACTCGTGCCAGGTGGCCGCCGCGTCCT
This sequence comes from uncultured Actinomycetes bacterium, assembly GCA_964570165.1. Taxonomy (GTDB): domain Bacteria; phylum Actinomycetota; class Actinomycetes; order Jiangellales; family Jiangellaceae; genus JBMCTR01. The sequence goes on along the minus strand of CAZMXH010000025.1, from coordinate 12,063 downwards.
GCTTGAGCCGGGTCAGGTTGACCTTGCCATGCGGGCTGCGTCCGAGCGAGTCCCGCACCAGGATGCGGCGCGGCTTCTTGTAGCCGGCGAGTCGCTCGTCGAGATGACCCGCGAGCTCCTCGAGATCGATGGACGCGCCAGACGCGGGCACGACGACGGCCGTGACGACCTCACCGAACCGGGAATCGGGCATACCGAACACCACGGCGTCGTCGACGTCGGGGTGCTGCAACAGCGCTTGTTCGACTTCGGCGGGGTAGACCTTCTCCCCGCCGGTGTTCACGACCGCGCTCCCGCGCCCGAGAAGCTCGATGTGTCCCTCGTCGTCGAGAACGCGGGCCCAGTCGCCGGGCACGACGTAGCGCCGGCTGCCGATCTCGGGAAAGGCCGCACGAGTCTTCGCCTCGGCCCGGAAGTAGCCCTTCGGGAGCGCGCCACGGTAAGCGAGACGCCCGACGGCGCCGGCGCGGCCCTGCACCTCGGCACCGTCGTCGTCGAGCACCGCGGCGTCGGGCATGAGCCGGAGCCGGGCCGGCAGGTCTGTGGCGCTGTTGGTGATCGCGGTGGCGAACGGCCCGCCCTCGGCGGATGCGAGCAGGTCAACGATGGTCAGGTCGGTGAGCGCGTGCAGCCGGCGCTTGGTCTCGTCGGTCAGCCGCATCCCGGAGCTGATCACCGAGCGCACGTGCCCGAGCCCGGAACCGGCCCGTTCCGCTGCGGCTACGAGCGGTTGCGCTACCGCCTCGCCCGCAAGGACGAGACGCGTGGCACCCTCGTCATGGATCAACCGCAGCGCTTCCACTGGGTCGAAGTGCGGCGCGGCGTGGATGATGACGTTTCCACCCAGTGCGAGCGTGTTGATCGAGCTGATCAGCGCGGTGCCGTGGATAAGTGGGGCCAGCGGGAGGGTGGCCACGCGCGGCGTCGCCGGGTCGACGGCGATTGCCACTGCCTCCGCCACCGTCTCCGGGATGTCGCTGCCGATCAAGGTGTAGGTAGAGAACAGCCGACCCTCCAGCAGGCGATCGGCGTCCCAGACGACCGCCTTCGGCGACCCGGTGGTCCCTCCGGTGTAGAGGCGCAGCTCCCCGCCTGGCGGCGGTGTCCGCGGCAAGCTCCCCGGCTCCGCGATGACATCGCGGTACGCAACGGCCCTAGGCGCCAGACCCTCCTCGTCGAGCTGGACCAATACCGGCGGCGGGTCGAGCCCGGCGGGCTCAGCGGCAGCCTCGGTGGCAGCCTCCATGGCGGCGGCCCGGAGGGACGCCGGGTAGACGAGCACGCGGGCCTCAGCGTCGATCAGCAGGTCACGAAGCTCGGACGCCCGGTACCGGAAGTTGATCGGGACCGCAGCGACGCCGGTCGCCAGGCAGGCGTACAACACAGTCAGGAGCTCCGGCCGGTTATGGGTGTAGATGGCAACCGAATCTCCGGGACGTACTCCTGCGCGCTCGAAGAATCGGGCCACCGCCCCCGCCTCCGCGGTGAGCTCGCGGTAGGTCAGCCGGCGGGCACGGCTGACGACCGCCGGCCGGTCCGGCGCGGCCGCTGCGATCCCCTGCCAGACGTCGGTGTACCGGCCGAGTCTCATCTATCTCAGAGTTCGCGGTTCCGCAGCCCGTAGACCGACTCATGCCACGGGATAAAGAACCGTTTGAGTTCGTTGACGATGAGGAACAGCGCGAGCCCGATGAACGACAGCACCAGGATCAGCGCGAACGTCTGGGCCGCATCGAGCGAGTTCATCGCCGAGACGACCATGTTTCCCAACCCTTCGTTGCCGCCGAGGTACTCGCCGACGATCGCACCGATGGTGGCGAGCACGATTCCCACCTCCATGCCGGTGAACAGGTACGGCAGCAGGCTCCGCATCTCCAGCTGGGAGAACGTCTGGCGGCGTGTCGCGTTGAGGCTGCGCATCACCTCGCGCTGCCCCTGCTCAACCGAGCGCACACCGAGCAGCACGTTGAGCATGACGGGGAAGAATGCCAGGATCGCCGCCAGGACGATCTTCGATGTGTACCCGAAGCCGAACCAGATCACGAACAGCGGCACGAAGGCGACCTTCGGAGTGACTTGGGAGATGACGATCAGGGGGCGGACACTGACCTCGAGCCATGGCAGCTTGCCCAGCACGACGCCGACCGTCACGCCGGTCAAGACGGCGACAAGGAAGCCGATCACGATCTCCGTGACCGTCACCTGAGCCGCTGACCACAGCTCCCCGTCACCGAGCAACCCGGCGAGCGCGCCGCCGACATCGCTGGGCGATGGAAAGATCAACGGGTTGACGTCCCGCGCCGTCACGACGATGTGCCAGATGGCCACGATCGCGGCGACGAGCGATGGGGTGATGATCCACGGGAGCAACTTCATGCGGCTTCTTGGCACGTCACTCCTCCTTGTCCAGCTCGTGCCGGAGCGATCGCACGATCTCGTTGAATTCCGGCGTGGTCTGCAGCTCGATGGCCCGGGGCTTGGCGAAGCCCACCGGGAAGATCTTGTTGATCCGCCCCGGTCGTGGCGTCATCTGGACGACTCGATCGGCGAGGAACACCGCTTCCGGAATGTCGTGGGTCACGAACACCACGGTCGAGGAAGTCTCGAGGACGATGCGTTGGAGCTCGAGGTTCATCCGCTCACGGGTCAGCGCATCCAGCGCACCGAACGGCTCGTCCATCAACAGCAGCTCGGGCTGCGTGCTCAGCGCCCGGGCTATTGCTACGCGCTGTTGCATGCCGCCGGAGAGCTCGCGGGGGTAGGAGCCTTCGAACCCGGTCAGCCCCACGAGCTCGGCGAGTTCCGCGGCCCGCGTCCGGCGTGCCTTCTTCCCAGCGCCGCGCAGCTTGAGCGGCATGGCGATGTTGTCGATGACCGAGAACCACGGGAACAGGTTGGGCTCTTGGAAGACGAAGCCGAGCTTCGTGACGGCCGACGAAACCACGCGCCCGTCCGACCACAACGACCTGCCGTCGACTTCGACCGTGCCCGCGGTCGGCGACAGCAGACCGCCGAGCATGCGCAGCAGCGTGGTCTTGCCGCAGCCCGATCGCCCGATGACGGCGACGAACTCCCCGCGCCGGATTGTCAGGTCCACCCCGGAGACGGCGTTGGTGACGCCGCTCCGGGTGTGGAAGTCGCGCCCGACTCCCGAGATGCGCAGCCGCGGAGTCTCGTTTCCGGCATCGGACACCGTCACCTCGGTCTCGGTCGCGTCACGCGTCCTGGCCATCGCCACCTCTCCTTCGGTCGGGGTGTCGCCGAACGGACCCGTCGACTGGCCGGCGGCTCACTGCACGTGGTCGTTGGTGAACCAGCGTGTCGGATCCCCACCTCCCTCGACGAGGCCGCCGTTCGTGAGAGCCTCATAGGCCTCCTGGAACCGTTCCGGATCGGTGTGCAACAGCGGCGTGCCCGACTCGTCCATCCAGGTCTCGGTGGCGTAGACCTCTAGCGCCGCACGTGCGGCTTCGTCGTCGAACAGCGCCGGAAAGTCCCAGTCCCCGCTGTCGCGGAGGATCTGCAGCGTCTCGTCGAAGTTGTTCTCTCGGTCGTCGATCACGAACTGCGTGGCGTCGCCGACCGCTGCGAGGAAGGCCTCGACGACCTCCGGTCGGTTCTCGAGGTTGTCCGTCGTCGTGAAGTACAGCTGCAGGTCGGGCGTGACCTCGAGACCTCCGGTGCTCACGACGGCGTCGTCGTTCTGGGTCTCGAGGGTGAGGCCGGTGTCGAGGCTGACGATGTAGCCGGCGAGCTCGCCGCGTCTGACCAGCTCGAACGTCGCCGCGGTGACCGGAACGGCCTGCCGTTCGACCGATTCCAGATCGACGCCGTCGTGCTGGAGCGCCAGGTCCAGCGACCTCTCGCTGGTGCCTCCGATGGAGCCCATGCCGATGGTCTTGCCCACCATGTCCGAGGTGCTCTCAACTGGGTCGTCCTCGGAGGAGGCGATGCGGAGGTTCGTCTGCCTTGCCATGGTGCCGACGCCGACGATGGGCTGCCCTTCCTCCATCGCCGACAACAGGTCGGTCGTGCTCGCCCGGGTGATGAGGGCCGCGCCGCCGAGCACCGACTGGATCGCGGCCGGGGTTCCCTGGACCGGCTCGAGGGTGACATCGAGGCCGTGCTCCTCGAAGTGGCCACCGGAGTAGGCCATCATCTCCGGAGTGAAGGTGAACGACTCCAGGGGCAGGAAGGTCACCACTGTGATCGGGGTCAACTCTTCAGAGTCGCCGCCGCCGCCGTCCGACTGCTCATCTTCCTCCGCCTGCGGCTCAGCCTGGGCCCCGCCGTCGCCTTCCGGCTCGTCGGCATCGGTCGAGGAGCAGGCGCTCAGCACGAGCGCGCCGACGGAGATGACAGCTGCTGCAACGAGGGCTCTGCGCCGGCTGGGGTGCCGCGTCAGTGCGATGGACATGTCATCGGGCTCCTTCGTCGGACGAACCGGTCACGTCGTTGCTGATTGATCAGGCACCTTTGCTTACGAGCGCACGGTCAACAAGGCCGGCTTCCGATATGCGGGAGGGGAGCGGCAGCAGAAACCCGCGAGTTCGGTGACTATGGGGCGATCGCGAGGGATGGCGCGGTCGTTGTCGGCTACTGGTCGGGCTCCAGATCCGTGCCGAGGTAGGCGCCCTCGGCGGCCAGTCGCTGCTGAAGCAGCGAGACGTCGACATCGCCGGACGGAACCTTCGCGGACAGCGCCAGGTCGGCGGCCGTGCCGGCGGCCTGGCCCATGGCGAAGCATGGTCCGGTTACCCGCGCAGAGGACTGGCCCCACTGGGTCATCGACGCACACCGTCCGACCACGTACAGGTTGTCCACGTTTCCCGGCACGATCATCCGGAACGGCAGGTGGTTGAACCCACGAGAATCCTCGGCCGTCGGAAAGCGGAACTCCACGGTTCCGGCCACGTGCGCCTCGACCGGCCAGCCGTTGACGCCGATGGTGTCAGGGAAGTCCACGCAGCGCAGGATGTCCTCTTCGGTGAGCTGGTAGGCACCGACGATGCGCCGAGTCTCCCGGATTCCCACCTGCGGCGCGATATCGACGATGTACGAGTTCTCGAAGCCCGGAGTGACGGCCTTGATGAACTCGAACGTCGTCCGCACCTGCCGCCGACCCTGGATCTCCCCATGGGTGAGCTGCCGGACGTCGGTCCCATCCACGGGTGAGCCGTCCTCGTTGCTGAGCTGGGTAAGGTTCGAACGCCACTCGAGCAGGTTGCGCTGCGGCCGGACGACGGGCCTCTTGCGGGGGAAGCGGTGCGTGCCGGCCGCTTCCGCTTCCTCCATGAGCCGCGCAACCGTTTTCCACGCCTCGCCCGCCTTGTCCGCGTCCACTCCGTTGATGCGGAACATCAGCGACGGGTAGAGCAGCGTCTCCGAGGTCTCGATCGGGGCGCCCGCCCAGTACGCGAGATCTCCGTCGCCCGAGCCGTCGATGAAGATCTGCGCACGGATCGCGCCCCGCCCTGACTTGGACTCGACGATTACGGCGTCGATCTCGGCGTGGACCGGACCGTCACGGAGCACCAGCCCGGTGGCCGTCGTGTGGAAGAGGATCTCGCCGCCGCCGGAGAGCACCAACTCGTCGGCGGCGATCTTGTAGGCCGAGATGTCGTACGCCTGCGCCACAATGCGGTCCTCGACGGACAGGTGAGGGGCGCTGAGGCCGTCGAGTGCGCGCAACCTGTCGAGCAGTTCGTCGGTATAGCCGCGGACGACTCGGCGGTCCTCACCGTGAACCCGGGCGTGCAGACCGCAGAACGTCGACAGGCCGCCCATCGTGCCGGCACCCCCGAGGAAGCCGTACCGCTCGACCAGCAGCGTCGACCGTCCGGCGCGGGAGGCCGCGGTGGCCGCCATGAGCCCCGCCGGACCCCCGCCGACAACGACGACCTCGTACTCACCGATGACAGGGACGTCGCGGGCGGGCTCGCGGACGGTGGCGCTCATCGAAGTGCCCCCGGGATCGGGCGGTCGCGAGGGCAGAGGGTCGCGCCACAGGCCAGCGACCCGACGGTGGCACGGTACTGATCGAGGTACCCTCCGGTCTCGATCTGCTCCTTCGGGGTGTAAGGCTCGCGTGTGGCCAGCACCCCCGGGTCGACCACCAGGTCGATCCGGCCCGCTTCGAGGTCGATGTCGATGAGGTCGCCGTCCTGCACGAGCCCGAGGGCCCCGCCCGCGGCCGCCTCCGGCGAGACCTCACCGACACCGATGCCGTGGTTGGCCAGGCCGCTCATCTGGCCGTCCGTGACGACGGCGACCTGTGAGGCGAGATTGCGACCAGCCAGGGCGAAGATGAACGCGGAGATCATCCCCATCGCCGGGCCACCCACGACGCCGATACCGCGGATGACGGCGACGTCGCCGGCTCTGATCTTGCCAGCGGCCACCGCGGCCAAGCCCTCTTCGCGGGAATGGAAGACCTTGGCGGGACCACGGAAGCGGCGCGGACCCGGATCGGGGATGGGCCGTTTGACGACGGCGCCCTCTTCCGCGAGCGTGCCTCGCAGGACGACGATCGACGGGTCGGCCGAGAACGGATCGTCGAGGCCGCGAATGATGGCCCCGTCCGCGGGACGCGCCGCGTCGGCGTTCTCCGCGAGGGTGCGACCGTCGACGGTGACCTGGTCGCCGTCGAGGAGGGGGAGGAGCTCCCGCAGCACGGTCGCGGCACCTCCGGCGTCCTCGAGATCCTCGATGAGGTCCGAACCGTTGGGCCTGATCGAGCAGAGCGTCGGCGTCTGCCTGCCGAGCGCCCGGTAGGCCTCCCAGACATCGATGTCGACGCCGGCCTCGACGGCGACGGCCTGGAGATGCTTGACGGTGTTGATCGACCCGCCGACGGCGAGCATCGTGCGTACGGCGTTGGTGATCGAACCAGCGGTGATGATGTCGCGCGGACGCACATCGCGCGCGACCGCGGTGGCGAGAGCGCGGGCGGACCGGCGCACCCCGTCCCACATCCGGTCGCTGAGTGCGCGCACCGGAGCGGACCCGGTGACCGCCATACCGAGCGCTTCCGCGGCCATGTGCATGGAGTTCGCCGTGGCCAGGCCCGAGCACACGCCTGGGCTACGGATGGCGCCATCGGCGAGTGCGGTCAGCGACTCGTCGGCGTTCCCCGTGAGCGCCTGCTGCGCGGCACGCAGGAATACCTCCTCGACGTCGGCCTCGCCGCCCTCCGACAGGCCGCTGCGCTGGTAGCCGCACGGCACGATCACCGTAGGCACGTTGATCCGGCCCGCCGCCATGAGGTGTGCGGGAGTGGTCTTGTCGCATGAGCTCAGGCAGATCATGGCGTCGAGCTGGGCGCCCTCGACCATGACCTCGATGTCGTTGGCGATCAGATCTCGGGCCGACAGCACATAGCGGCCGCCCCGGCCGGCGTTGGTGATGAAGTCCGATGGTGCCGCGGTACGGATCTCGAAGGGCAGCATCCCGAGCTCTCGGAACTCGTCCTTGAGCACGGCGACGATCTCGTCGAGATGCGCGAAGCATGCCGCGAGATCGTTCGAGGTGTTCACGATCGCCACCTTGGGGCGCTCCAGGTCCGCCGGGTCGATCCCGAGTGAGACCCACTGGGCGCGGCGAGTGACGGCGTGCGCGCTGCTCGCCGGGAAGTTGCTGCGCAGTTCCATGCATCCTCCTTGACAGCAGCGGACGTTTCTACCCTTGGAGGAGGCGATCAAGGGGTGTTTCCAGTTAGCGGGAGCTAGGCGATGCCCTGATCCCTTGCCGTGCGCTGCACAGCCCTGGCGGTGTTGCGGATGAGATGGCCGTACGGGGGAGTGGGCGTTCCTTCGGGGACGACGATGGAGACGGCGCCGATGGGCCGGCAGGTTCGGTCGAGTACTGGCGCACCGATGGCGATGTCGGGTGCGGTCTTGATCGTGTTGACGGCGTAACCGTTCGCTCGGGTCTTGGCGAGATCCCGCCGGATGGTCTCCGGTGCGGGAGTGTACGGCTGGTCGCGGCCTTCCAGCCTCGTCAGGTACCGCTCCTGGAAGTCCGTGTCGCTGAAAGCAAGTAGGGCCGAGCCCACCGCACAGCTGTGCAGCGGATCGCGCTGCCCGATGCGGGGGCGTTCTTGTCCACGGCCGTGCGGCCGCAGGCTCTCGACCACCGTTACCGTGTCGCCTTCCGGAATACCGAGGTGGATAGGCAGGCCGGTGGTGGCGTAGAGATCTTGCATGAATGGAAGAGCGACTCGCTGTATGCCGTATGTCTGTGGCGTCAGGAGTCCAAGCTTCCACAGCTCGACCCCGATGCTGAGGAGATGGTGCTGGTCACGTTCCAACATGCCGAGCTCGAGGAGCTCCGTGACCATGCGGTGCGTCGTCGACAGCGGAAGGTTCGCACGACGGCTCAGGTCCGAAAGGCTAAGACGCTTGTGCTCGTAGTCGAAGGACGAGAGCAAGCGGTGGACCCGCTCCACAGAGGATCGGTGGGCACGCGGTCTGGCTGCGGTTCTGACCCGCGTGTGCGCCATGACTAAGCTCCTTCGCGACGCGCGGAGATTGATCTTATGGTCGCACCGGCACTGCTCGAAGACGGACTCACCTTCCACTGCGTGGAAGGACTCCCGTCGGTTTGCGCGGGGCGGAAGTACCGCCGCAATCACCGGCCCGGTTGGCATAGCGTTCCCGGCAAGACGGCATCCGCCCACGTGGAGCTACGTCTCATCAACCAGTAGAGGAGGACGCACATGAAGGCTGTCCGGCTACATGCGATCAACGAGCTTCCCCGGGTCGAGGAGGTCCCGGAACCCGAGGTCACCGGACCGTTCGACGTGATCGTGCGGATAGGCGGCGCGGGGCTGTGCCGTACCGACGTCCACTTCATGCAGGGAGACATGGGAGACCGGTCCCACCTGCTGCCCATGACCCTCGGGCACGAGAACGCCGGGTGGGTGCAGGAGACTGGCTCCGCAGTCACCAACGTCGTGCCGGGAGACCCGGTGATCTGTTACCCGGTCGTCCCGTGCGGCCTGTGCCGTCCCTGCCGCGACGGCGACGACGTGCACTGCACCAACCGTCGCTCCACGGGCCTGGACCACGACGGCGGCTTCGCGGAGCTGCTCAAGACCTACGCCCGGTCCGTGATCAAGCTGCCGGAGGGCCTCGAGCCCGCGGAGGTGGCCGGCCATGCCGACGGCGGCCTGACCGCGTACCACGCTGCCAAGAAGGCGAACACCATGGGCCTGCTCTACCCGGGCAGCCGTACGGTCGTGATCGGCGTGGGCGGCCTCGGGCACGTCGGCATCCAGGTGCTGAAGGCGATCAGCGCCACCGAGGTGATCGCCATCGACGTGGTGGAGGAGGCGCTGGAGCTGGCCAAGAAGTGCGGCGCGGACCACACTGTGCTTGCGGACGACAAGCAGGTCGAGACGGTGCTGGAGCTTACCGACGGAGCCGGTGCGCAAGCCGTCCTCGATTACGTGGGCGACGGTGGCTCCACGAGCGCCGGCTTCAAGATGCTGGGCCGCGCCGGCAGCTACTTCGTCGTCGGCTACGGCGAGATGATCAACGTGTCGACCATGGATGTGATCCGGACTGAGCGCAACTTCATCGGCAACTTCATCGGACGCTACAACGAGCTCGCCGAGCTGATGGCTCTGGCCAAGCAGGGCAAGGCGACGATGCACTCGCGGACGTACGACCTGGACGATGGTCCACAGGCCTTCTCCGACCTCATCGAGGGGCGCATCCGCGGCCGCGGCATCCTCGTCCCACCGAGCTGAACGGTCAGTTGTCCGTTCCTCGTGGTATTCCGAGCGTTGCAAGAAGGTCTTCGTGGAACTGGATCCAGACGGTGTGGCATGAGTCGAGTTCTGGGCTGTCCACCCAACGTCGTTGGCCGGCGTCGACCTTGGCCAGCGCCGAGGAGTATCGCTGTGCGTAGCCGTCGAAGCGGCGCAGGCGTTCGCTGAGCTGATCGCACACCCGGCCGAAGGCCCGGTTCAGGGAGGCGAGCGTCCGCAGTACCCGCTCGTCCCATCTCCAGTCGGTGTGATCATTTCGTGCCATGGGGTCGGCTCGGGTCGGTCGGATCTGCCAGTTGGTGCAGGCGACGCCGAATCGCCGGTTGAGTGGGACGAAGTCCTTATGGGCGCGCGCCACGGTGTCGCGAGCGGCGGCGAGGTCGAGTTCGATCGCCAATCGTCGCTCGTTCTCGAGCCGGCCAGAATCGGTCAACGACCAGCCCGAGCTTCCCGCGAAGCTTGAGTGGTAGACCCAGCCGCGTGCTTCGAAGTCCCGTAGTGACTCCTCGACGGTGTGGAGGTCGAGTCCGTAGTGCGCGGCGATTCGGGAACTGGGCGCGAAGCCCAGAACTCGGGGGCCGTGGAGCACGAGGTCCTCGTCGCGGGACGCATATGGCGGCATCTCAGGAGTCACCGCCCGTGCCGACGCGCTGCGCGAGCCGGTCGTAGCGCTGCAGCGCCGCTTGGGCTGAGCCAAGTCCCATGTGCCGTGCGATTCGCGCCCACGACCAGCCCTGCGCGCGAGCGGTGAACAGCATGGCCGTTTCGAGTTGTTCCATCTCGGAGCGGGCGTCCGCGAGGAGCGTGATAGCGGCCTCGACGTCGTCGTCATTGATCACGCCAGTCTGGCCGCGCCACACGGCGAACCGGACCAAGTCGATCGACGCAAGCGGCTGCGATCTGTGCAGCCATGGCGGACGTGGAAGCGAGGAGGCACCGGCATTCATCAGGCGCTGGCGGGCGCCGTGCTCGCGGGCCGCCCACTCGTGGTCGGGTACATGCGGCGACATGACCAGCACCCTCTACCATCAACAGAGTGTTGTCAACATTTCGTTGAGGCGTGTGTAGGGTGATCGACGCGTCACGTCAAGGGAGGTACTGCTCCTCAATCGCGGTGACCTGCCCATCGCGGACCGTTAGCCAGAACGGCAATAACCACTCGTACTTGCTCTGCGTTCCCGGATTGGTAGCGAAGTAGGCGGGCAACTCGTCGAATGCAATGTTCTCGGTGTCAATGTCCGAGTCGAGCCAGAGCACCGTGACGGCGACGTCGGATGCGGCCGGTAGGGTCCGCAGGCGCGGGTTGACGTTGCGGATGTAGTACTCGTAGGGCGGTCTTGTTTCGCCAGGGTGCTCCTCGGCGTATGCGGCGAGAGCGTCGTCCCCCGTGAGGAACTGGATGACATCAACGGTGATCGTGCTCGCGTTGACATCGATATCCGCGATGTATGCCGGGTGCCGGCCGTCCTCGAGGTCGGTCGGCTCGTCCGGCGTCTCGGTCTCCGCGGGCGCCTCGGTTTCGGAAGGGGCTTCGGCGGCCACCGGGGTTTCCGCCTCCGCTGGAGTCGTCGGCGAGGGGGTGTCCGCCTCCGCTGGAGTCGTCGGCAAGGCGGGGTCCGCCGCTTCTGCTCCGTCGTCGCTGCAACCGGTCAGCAGCGACAGCGAGACGATCAGCGCGCCCACCCCTGCTCTCGATCTGATCGTCATCGACCGTCGCCACCTTTCGCGAGACTCGTCACGAGCGCACAAGCGTAGGACGGTGATCCCGATCGCTGTCAAATACGATCGGCGCGATTAGATCCGCGGCTCCACGTCCCTGACGCGACGCTCCCTGCCGCTGCTGCCGCACGGCTCATGAATCCGGGGTTGTCGGTGCCGGGGTTTAGGGTTGGACACATGTTTGAAAATGGTGTGGTTGCGGAGTTGGCTGGTCTGGTGGATCGGCTGGCTGGGTTGCCTGCCGCGTCGGGGGATGGTGAGCGGGTCGACCGGATCGCCGCGTTGGAGAGGGTGAAGGCCGCAGCGGCGGCGGCGCAGTTGGGGGAGGTGGCCGCGTTCGCGGATTCCCAGCGGGCGGCAAATGTCGCGGCCGGGGTGCGTGCCAGGCAGGCCAGCCGGGGGGTGGCCGAGCAGGTGGGCATGGCCCGCCGGGTGGCGCCGGCGACCGCGGCCCGGCAGGTGTCGCAGGCCAAGGCGCTGGTCGAGCACATGCCGGAGACGTTCGCGCTGCTGCGCCGGAGGGAGGTCTCCGAGTGGGTGGCCACCTTGGTCGTCGCCGAGACCGCGCACCT
>CAZMXH010000024.1:0-18315 GCA_964570165.1 uncultured Actinomycetes bacterium | reverse complement strand
GGCGAACTGGGCGAGCTGCTCCGAGTGGCCGGATAGATAGACGTGGCGCCCGGCGTCGCGGACGATCTCGTCGGCGCGGCTGAGAATCGAGCTCCAGTCGCTCAACCGCCGAACCGGCATGATGTCGACGGTACCTGGACCTTTCAGCGCCCGGGCGAGGTCGACCTCCGCGTCATGCAGTCGCTGCCGGAACTCCTGCTCCAGCGTGGACAGCAGCTGATGGGGAGCGATTGGCGCGAAGCGCGCTGGATCGTTGTCGACGCGGACAACTACGCCCTTATCGACCAGCCGTCGCAACGTTTCGTAGACCTTCGGTTGCGGAATCCCCGTACTGTTCGATAGTGCATAACCCGTCGTCGCCTCCGGCATGCGCAACAAGCCGACGTACGCCCGCGCCTCGTACTGAGAGAACCCGAGTTCGGTTAACTGCTGGACGGCCATCGGCGTTCGGCTCATCGCGCCCCCTTCCTCATCAATTCTCCTCTGGCTGCACCGGAATCTACATGGCATTACATGAGTAGGCGGGCGCAACTTGCTTGGCGCTACGTGAGCGACGCAATCAAGGCCTTCTTCGACACCTTCCCCACGTTCGACAGCGGCAGCTCATCGAACAGCTCGAGCCGCTCCGGGAGCTTAAACTTCGCCACACCTAGGTCGAGAAGGAAGCTGCACAGCTCGTCCAACGTGAGCTGCGCGTCCGCGCGGAGGACGACGCAGGCGCACATGCGCTCGCCGAGCCGCTCGTCCGGCACTGCTACGCAGGCCACGTTGACCACTGCTGGATGCGACAGGATCAAGTTTTCGACCTCTTCTGCCGAGATTTTCTCGCCACCTCTGTTGATCAAGTCCTTGCTCCTGCCAGCCACCACGTAGTTCCCCGTGTGGTGCCGCCACATCAGGTCGCCGGAGCGGTAGAAGCCGTCGGGCGTGAACGCGCGCCGGTTGTGCTCCTCCGCCCGGAAGTAGCCGCGCAGCGTGTACGGGCCGCGGCAGGTCAGCTCTCCCACCTGGCCGTCGGGAACCTCGTTGCCGTCCTCGTCGACGAGTCGGACTTCGTCGTCGGGTGAGACCGGCCGTCCACAGGTCTCGAGGCGGACGTCCTCGGGGTCGTCGAGCCGGACGAACATGAGCAGGCCCTCGGACATCCCGAAGTTCTCCTGCACCGTGCAGTTCGTCAACAGCTTCTCGGTCCGGATTCGGACCTCGGGCTGCAGGCGCTGCCCACCGGACTGGATGACCTGCACCGACGACAGGTCGTACGACCCGGCGTCCTCGGCATTGATCCAGCTGATAATGAGCGCTGGAACCGCGTGAATGTGCGTAATCCGGTGCGCTTCGATGAGCCGGAAGACAGCCGAGGGCTTCGCCGAGCTGGACACCACCACACGCGCGCCCGCCATGAGGAAGCCCTGCAGGCCCGGACACGCCAGGGGCAGGTTGTGCCCCATCGGGAGCACGAGCAGCAGGATGTGCTCGGAACGGATCTCGCAAACCGCCGACGCCATGCGCGAGTTGTAGCTGTAGTCGTTGTGGGTGCGGGGGATTAGCTTCGGGACTCCGGTGGTCCCGCCCGAAAGCTGCATGACGGCAGGGTCGTCGGGGTCGATCTCCACCGCCTCGACCGCCTCGACCCACTCCGCCTTCGGGTTCTGCTCAAGGAGCATCTCCAGGGAGACGTACTTGACACTGCCTTCTCGAGCGACCTCGCCCAGCAGGATCCCGAAGCGCAGGCTTTCGCGCTCCCGCGCGACGCGGTCCACCATCTCGGCATAGTCGAAGCCCCTATGCTCGGCCGGGCAGAACACGGCCACAGCGTCGGCCGTCGCGACGAACTGGGAAACCTCGTGGTAGCGGTGTGCTGGCAGCGCAGCGATCGGGATCACGCCGAGCTTCTGCAGGGCGAAGTAAGTCTCGACGAACTCGATGGTGTTCGGAAGCTGCAGAACCACCCGGTCACGTGTCCGCAGGCCCAGCCCGTAGAGGTTGGCGGCCAACCGCGCCGCACGCATTCCCAGCTCCGCGTAGGTTCTGCTGCGTCCACGCTCATCGCTGACCGCGATCCGGTCGCCGTAGCGCTCGAAGATCTCCCAGAACTCGGCTGCAAGGCTCCGGTCCCGCCAGTAGCCCTTCTCGCGCCACCTACGGGCGAACTCCGGAGGATGGGGAACCACGCCCTCGATCGGCATCGCACACTCCTCTGGTCGTCGTTCAGCGCCCTAAGTCGTCGCCGCGTACCCGCCGTCGATCACCACGACCTCGCCGTTCACGAAGCGGTTCGCGGTGATCAGGCTGACCACCGTGTCGGCCACATCCTCGGCCGTCGCGCAGCGGCGTAGCGGGGTCCTCCTCGCCCGGCGAGCCATCAGGTCCTCGTAGCTGTCGCCTAGCGCATGCTCCATCCACTCGCCCTCCAGCCAGCCAGGAGCCACCGCATTGACCCGGATATCGGGACCGAGCGCGCCGGCGAGCGTTCGGGTCAGGTTGACGACGGCGGCCTTGCTCGCAGCGTACGGAAAGGGCTGAGGACCCGGGCGCAGCCCCACGATGCTCGCCATGTTGACGATCGCCGCGATGGGGGACCTCCGCAGGTATGGCACGGCGGCGCGAGTCACCTGGAACATGCCGCGGACATTGACCGCGAAAACGGCGTCCCACTCGTCCATGGACAGACCGTCGAGATCGTGCTGCGGGGTGCTGACGGTGCGCCCTGCGTTGTTGACGAGGGCGTCGACGGCCCCGAGTTCCTGGTTCACCCGGCCGACCATCTCGCGCACCGCGGGCTCATCGGCGACGTCGGCCTGGCAGAGCAGTGTGCGTGCTCCAGCCGCCTCGCAGGCACTCGCCGTCTCACGCGCACGGTCCTCACTCGACCGGTAATTCACCCCGACGTCGAAGCCGGCCGCGGCGAGGCCGACCGCAGTCGCTGCGCCGATCCCGCGCGCGGCGCCGGTCACCAGCGCGACGGGACGACGGCCGCCGGTCTCATTCATGGTTGGACGTCACCTTTGCATCTCACATGGCTCTACAGGCCGAGCACGCGCTCGGCATTGCCGTGGAACACCTGCTCATATACCTCGTCGGCGTAGCCGAGCTCCTCCCATTCTCGGAAGATCCGCTCATATGGAAGCGACGGGTAGTCCGAGCCGAACATGATCTTGTCGAGCAGCCGGCTGCGGATGTCCTTCTTCAGCTGCTCCGGAAAGTACCTCGGTGCCCACCCGGACAGCTCCCAATACACATTCCCCTTGTGCAACGCCACCGCCGTCATCTCGTCGCACCAGGGCCACCCAGGGTGCGCTGCGACGATCGTGAGTGACGGGAAGTCGGCTGCCAGCGCGTCGATCGCCATTGGGTGGGCATCGGAGATCCGCGCCCCCAGACCGCCGGGTAGCCCCGCGCCCATGCCGGTCGTGCCGACGTCGATCATCACGGGCACGTCCAGGGCCGCGATCGTTTCCCACAGGGGGTATAGCCGACGGTCGTTGACCGAGTACCGGCCCACGATCGGGTGGAAATGGAACCCGAGCAGGTTGAGTTCGTTCACCGCGCGCTCTGCCTCGGTGACCGCAGCCTCGCCCTTCCAGGGGTCGACGGCACCCCACGCCTGGAGGACGCGCCCGGGATAGGAGTCGCGGAGCTTCGCCACGTAGTCGTTGGAGCATGGCGGGGTGGCATAGACAGTCTCGATGTCAAGCGCGACGAGGACGGTCTCAACGCCGGCGTCCTCGAACTCGCGCACAACTTCGTGCTCCGGTTTTCCGACCCATGGCTTGCCCCAGTACTTGCCCAGCGCGTCGGCGAACGGGCCCTGCGAGTCGATCCACACCTGGGTGCCCGGGTAGGCGTGCAGGTCGATGATTCTCATGCCGCCCTGCATTCGATCCGCACGAACCTGCCCCGATAGTACCTACTGTAGTAGTTAACTATACGTGTGGATGCAACGCGCGGCAAGCCGGTTCGCCGACGACCGGGTCAACCACGGGGGCGGTCGATGAGGTGGTGAATGTCACGGCGGTGCTCCTGGAACTCGGGTAGCGCCCGCGTCTCCACCTCGTCGCGGGGACGGTCGATACCGACTTCGATTTCCTTCACGATTTCACACGGCCGCCGCGACAGCACGAGTATCCGGTCGGCCATGAAGATCGCCTCGTCGATGTCATGCGTAACGAGCAGCACGGCTAGCCCGAGTTCGTGGAAGATCTCTAGCGTCATGCGTTCGAGCGACAGCCGTGTTTGCGCATCGACGGAGGCGAACGGCTCATCCATCAGCAGAAAGCGCGGCTCCGACGCGATGGCCCGGGCGATGGCCACACGCTGCTGCATGCCGCCCGACAGCTGCCACGGATAGCTGTGTGTCACGTCGGCCAGGTGCACCCGCTCCAGCGCTCGCAGTGCCCGCTCTCGCCCTTCGCGCTTGGGCAGCTTGCGGAACGGGAAGCGCACGTTCTCGATCACGTTCAACCACGGGAACAAGCTTCGGTTGTACTCCTGGAACACCACCGAAACTGCTGGCGGCACCCGACCAGTGACGTCCTCGCCGTTGTAGCTGACCCGACCATAGTCCGGCTGAAGCAGGCCAGTGAGGCACTTCAGCAGTGTCGTCTTGCCGCATCCGGACGGTCCGACCACTGCGACGAACTCGCCCGCGGACTGGGCGAACGAGAGTTGCCGGATTGCTGGCGTCAGGGCGCCGGTGGCCGACCTATACGTCTTGATCAACCCTTCGACCTCGATGAGCTTGTCGACGCTCTGCTCCCGCGGCGGACTCTCGTGAACCACGTCACCGCCCCTTCTGGCCTTCATACCAGCTGAGCACCCGGCGCTCGATCGCCAGGAACACAACGGTCATCAACCAGCCCAGCAGCCCGAGGAGAATGATTCCGGCGTACATGCTCGCAAGCGCGTAGGTGCGCTGCGACTGCAGGACGAAGTAGCCCAGCCCTGAACTCGCGGCCACCATCTCACTAATCACCATCATCACCAGCGCTATCCCGAGCGCGGTGCGTAGGCCGGAGGCGATCATCGGAAGCGCCGCCGGTAGCACGACTCGCCAGAGTGTCTCGGCGCTGCTTAGCCCGGTAACCCGTGCCACATCCAGGTAGCCGGGCTCCACCCGCCGCGTGCCGTCCGTCGCGCTCAGCAGCACTGGCCAGAACGCCCCGACCGCGATGACCATCACGCGCATCATGTCCGTCGCGCCGAGCACCAGTACAGCGATCGGGAGCAGTGCCGGAGGCGGGATGGCCCGCAGGAACTCGAGCAACGGACGGGTCCACGGCTCAAGAGCACGGAAGTAACCGATGAGAATGCCGAGCAGCGCACCAGCGATTGATCCGGCAACGAATCCGGCGATGATGCGAAGGACGGACGGCAGCACCTCGCTGAACAGGTGGGGTCCAGACACGAGCGCCCAAGCCTCCACGAGCGCATCGCTCACGGGCGGCACTAGACCCGTGTCGCTCGCCCGTCCGCCGAGTTCCCACGCCACGAGCACGACCGCGACCGCGCTGTACCCGATGAGCAGCCGGGTTGGGCGCCGCTCGGCGAGGCTACCCGCGACGGCTCGAGGCAGGCTCATGACGACTGCTCCGTCATCTGCTGCTGCCAGCCCGCCACACGTTGCTCGAGCCAGGCCATCACGACGTTCACGACGTATCCGAGCACGCCTGCCACGGCGAGCGCCGCGTAGGCCCCCGACACGTTGCCGCCCTGCTGCATCCGACTTACTTGGAAGCCAAGGCCTGGGCTTCCCGCCACGATCTGCGTGGCGATGGCTACGACGATGCCGATGGAGGCGGACGTCCGGACACCCGTGAACACTGCCGGGAGCGCTGCGCGCGCCGTCACATGCCAGGTGAGGGCGGCACCCGACACACCCATGACCCGGGCGGTGTCGTGCAGCAATGGGTCCACGTTGCGCACGCCGTACCGGGTGCTGAACAGGATCGGCCACAGGCAGGCGAATGCGATCAGGAAGACCTGCATAGAGACCTGCAGGCCGAACAACACAATCGCCACCGGGATGAGGGCGACCGCCGGTATCGGACGGACGAACTCCACGAGCACGTGGGTGCTGGCGTCGACCCAGTGAGAGAGCCCGATCCCGGCGCCGAGCGGAACCGCGATCGCCGCCGCCACGAGAATTCCTGCTGCCCACGCCTGTACCGTGACGAGCAACGCCTCTGTGAGCGAGCCGGAGACGAAACCGTCCACCGCCGCACCCGCGATGGTGGGGACCGACGGCGCAAGGTCGGCGGGAAGGACCCCCGTGGCCCGTAAGGCCTCCCATGTCGCAACGGCCACACCGATTCCGGCAAGTCCCTTTGCCGCCGTCAGGAACCGAACGCGCACCGTGACCTGGCGCCCGGTGCCACTGGGAGCCACGGCTTCGGCGGCCTCCCCGTGCGCCGCCGAATGCTCGATGCGGTGAGTCAGACCGAGAACCTCCCATCACCCCGCTCGAGCTGAACCGGGATTGCAATGTTCATCGGCTACGGCTCGTAATACGCGGCTTCGACGTCGAAGTCTTCGGACACCAGGTCCTCAGCTACTAAGACATCGAGCCACTGCTCCCAGCTGCCTTCGGCAAAGCCCGGCTGGAACCCAGGCAACCTGATCTCTTGGGCCAGCTCCGGCTCGATGGCGGTGAAGGTTGTGACGACCTCGCGGACCGCATCCGTATTGTCCTCGGCGTACGCCATCGAGCGGTCCATTGCCCGCACGAACCGATCGACGATGTCGCCGTTCTCCGCGATGTACTCCTCAGAGGCCAGCATGACTGACTGCGCAAGCTCCGGCGACTGGCCTTCACTCGCCGACAGCAGCACCTTGCCGCCGGCCCGCTCGCTCAGCGTGGTGAACGGCTCACCCGCGAGCACGGCCTCCGCGTCACCCTCCTCGATCGCCGATGGCATCGACGGGTACGGCAGCTCATTGAACTCGACCTCGGACGGATCGACACCCACCGCGTTCAGTGCATTGAGCAGGCTCAGGTGCGGCAACTGGTACAGAGTGTCCACCGTAAGCGTGCGGCCAACGAGGTCCTGCGGCGATTCGATGCCGGCGTCGGGGTGGACAACCAGCTGGATGAAGTGGTCCTCGGGCTCGGGAGCGTTCTTGCTCGCGGCGGCGACTCCCTGGACGGCTAGGCCATTCTCCCGGGCAACCATGACGGCCGGTGCGTTCAGGAAGGCGAAATCGATCTCGCCACTCAGCACTGACGGGATCATGGACGGCGGCTCCGCGTCGACGAGCGTGACGTCGAGCCCCTCCTCCGCGAAGAAGCCCTCTTGGACACCAAGGTGCAGTGCCGCAGCCGATGACACCGGGATGTAGGCGACGTCGATGGGAACGGCCTCCTCGTCGCCGTTACCTGACGCCGCAGAGGCATCCGTGTCCTGCGCCTTCTCTGCCTCCTGGGCCTGCTCGGCCGCGTCGTCAGCGGCAGAGTCCTCGCCATCGCCCGAACAGGCTCCGACGAGCACGGCGATCACGGCCAGAATGCTGAATGCTCGAACCTTCGTCAGGATGGAGTCCATGGTGAGAGCCGATCTCTGTTACCTACTTTGGTAGTTGGCACCGTACACTACACAGGCTTGCCACTCCTGCCAAGGTGGGTTCCAAGCGCTCCGTCGGCGCTCGTGCCGCGGACTGCTCAGGCAGATTCGGACTCGGCTAGTACAACGCCGCCGTAGGGCTCGTGGCCGGTCATGCCCTCGAGGCTCGGACCGTAGATCTCGTGCAGCCGTTCACCAAGGTCCGCGTAGATGCGCTGCACGTACAGGTCGTGCCGAATGTAGCCCTTGATTAGTGCGGGAAGCAGCGGGTCGTCCTCGACCCACACGGCTTCCCAGTCGGTGCCCGACCGCGCGAGCGCCCAGATGCCGTTCGTTCCATCTGTGGCCAGCGCCAGGTGACGGGCCTGGTGGTGCGGGTAGACAACGCCTTCGGTGCTCCTGTGGCGAACGATATCGCCGTTGACCAGCTCGAAGGAGGCTTCCCCGAACGTGAGGACGTCGATCCGGATGCCCCGCCGGTCGGCATTCCGGAGGGGCGCAGACAGCTCGGACAGCTGCTCTTGGTGGGCGGAGATGTAGATGCGTTTAGTCGCCCCTTCCAGAAGCTGTGCCGCCTTGGCGGCGATTCGTGCCCAGTTCGTTGTCCCCCACAGTGGGCGGACATGGTCGCCGTCTCCGTCCTCTTGGAGCCTGTGGAGCTCCAGCTCAGCGCTGACCAGCCGACGGCGGAAGTCGTTCTCCAACTGCTGGAGCAGCCGGTCGGGCGGGATGGCTACCCAGGTGCCGGGGTCGCTGCTCACCTTGACGACGGCGCCGCGCTCCGCCAGCCGGTTCAGCGTCTCGTACACCTTCGGCTGGGGCACACCCGTCGCCTTGGCCAGCCCGTAACCGGTCAGCGGCTCCCGGCCCACGAGCCCGGCGTACGTGCGGGCCTCATACTCCGAGAAGCCGAGCTCCATCAGGGTCGTCACCCCTTGCGCGTTCGCGGTCATGGCCGACCTCCTGGTCACGGGTCGCGAGCTCGTGCGTCAGGCGCGGACCGCGTGGCCCAAGGCCGCACGAGAGGTGTGTTCTCAGAGTCGATGCTAACAACCGGCGTAGCCACGAGTGGGCAGCGCGATGTAGCGCACTACGCCATGACCAGCTGTCAGCCGCGCAGCGCCATCGTTGAGCGCTCCGCTCTCCGCCAGTACACGACCCACCGTTCGAGCCAGATGATGGCGCCGTACAGGAGCAGGCCCACCAGGCTGAGCACGATGATCAGTGCGAAGACGGTATCGATTTGAAGGCGGCCGGCCGCCAATCGAATGAGTTCACCGATGCCTCTCGCGCTTCCGCCGAGGAACTCCGCGACGATCGCCCCGATCACAGCCAGGACGGCGGCCGTCTTGAGACCCGCGAACACGTACGGGAGCGAGTTCGGAAACTTGAGCTTGACGAGCGTCTGCCAGCGGGAGGCTTCCATGGACTGGAACAGCAGGAATGAGTTCTGGCTGTAGGACTCGATCCCGACCGCGGTGTTGACCACGACCGGAAAGAAGGCAATGAACGCGGCTAGGAGAATCTTGGGCGCCACACCGAACCCCAGCCACGCGACGAAGACCGGGGCGAGCGCGATCTTCGGGACGGCGTTGAGAGCGACGACGTAAGGCATGAGGATGGTGCGACCGAAGGTCGTGTCGCCCACGACGATCCCGAGCATGATCCCTGTCAGCCCGGCGATGGCGAACCCGGCAACCACTTCCCACAGCGTCACGAGCGTCGCGTGGAACACCGGCCCGCCGGTCGCGAGATCGGTCGCCGCGCGCCCCAGCTCATCGAACGTGTCTGCCGGTGCAGGCACAATGAACTCGGAGAGCAGTTCTGCCACGTAGATGGCCTGCCAGATGGCAAGGAGCAGGAGCCCGAACGCCATCACTCTGACGGCCTGGCCGACCCGAGACCTGAGGCCGGCCGGCAGGAGGCGTCGTCGAGCGGGGGGTTCCTCGACGTCCTCGCCGTGATCGGCTCTCGTCGTTACCATCACCTCTCCCTTGTCGGTGGGCTACCCGCCTTGGCCTAACGCCTCGCGCACCGCGTTGACGAGCTTCCCGAAGCGAGGTTCGGTCGTGAGCCGGTAGTTGCGCGGACGAGGGAGGTCGATCTCGATCTGGTGGGAGATTCGCCCGGGTCTCTTGGACATCACCATGACGACGTCGCCCAGAAAGACCGCCTCCGGGATCGAATGGGTCACCATGATGGTCGTGGCTGAGCGCTGACTGCACACACGCTGCAGTTCGAGATTCATCGATTCCCGGGTCAACTCGTCTAGCGCTCCAAACGGCTCGTCGAGGAGCAGTAACCGCGGACCTGTCACCAGCATCCGGCAGATCGCGACCCGCTGCGCCATCCCGCCCGACAGCTGCGAGGGGTATGCGGCCGGGAAGTCGCCGATCCCCGTCATCTCGAGCAGTCGCTGGGCAAGATCGCGGCTACGCGCCGCCACCCGCTTCCCGTAGCGGACCTCGATTGGGAGCAAGACGTTGTCGATCGCAGTGCGCCACGGGAGGAGGGTCGCATCCTGGAACATGTAACCGATCTCTTGACGCGGCTTGACTACCGGCTCACCGCCGACCTCCACCTTCCCCGCCGAGGGCGCAATAAGTCCGCCGACGATCTTCAGAAGCGTGGACTTCCCACAGCCGCTGGGACCGATCAGGGACATGAAGCGCCCAGGCGAGAGCTTGAACGACACGTTGGCGATCGCTGGGACGGTCGAACCGCCGAACATGTAGGTGTGCCGTAGGCCTTCAACCACCACGCCGGGCGCCGCCGAACCGTGGTCGTCGAGGGGGGCCGGTAGTGCGCCGGCGACCGTCTCCCTCAGCTCAACCTCCATCAGATGCTGATCCGCGCGGAGCTTGTTTGACGGGCATAGGCGAGGTTACCTAACGTCCGCAGTAGTTATCAAGGACTCGTCGGGGAGGCAGACCATGGAGCGAATTGATATTCACAGCCACGTCCTGTTCACCGATCTGGTCGACCACCTGGAAGGCCGCCAGCAGACACCGACCATCGAACATCGTGGCGACCGCCGGTTCATCCGTTGCGCTCCCGGCTTGTCGATCCCCGTCATCGCCTTGATGACCGACCTGGACGTGAAGCTTAGGGAAATGGACCGGCTGCACGTTGACGTGGCGGTCCTCAGCTACGCCGTTCCGGGCCCTGAGATGTTGCGCGGAGCCGAAGCCGACGAGTGGGCGACGCGGATGAACGACTACCTTGCCAAGCTCGTCAAGCGGGCCCCCGACCGCCTCCACGCGTGGGGCGTAATCGGCTTCGGAGACCCTCAGCGGTCGCGCGAAGAGATGCGACGGTGCGTCGAGGAACTCGGGTTCCCGGGATTCCAGCTTTTCTCAAACATCGCGGGACGGCCGCTCGACTCGCCCGAGATCCTCGAGGTCATCGAGTACGCGCCCGAGTTGAACGCCGTGCTGAACATGCACCCGACGGTTCCGTTGAATACGAACGGCATGGACGACTTCACCACGCTGACGGGGATCGGATTCGTCGTGGACACGTCACTTAACACGTTGCGCCTGATCATGAGCGGTGTCTTCGATCGTCAGCCGGACCTACGGTTGATCGTTCCGCACATCGGAGGTGTGCTGCCCTACCTCAGGGGTCGGGTAGCGGCGCACAGTGGCACAGGGCATATTCAGGGCGAGCAGTCGGGGCTCCGGCATTCCGTCGACGACTACCTCCGCAAGCTCTACGTCGACACCGTCACGGGCGATGTCCCCGCGCTACGGTGCGCGTACGAGTTGCTGGGGGCGGATCACCTGATGTGGGCGACGGACCACCCGTTCGCGAACCCCGACGAGGCCGCTGGGATCCTCGAGGGCCTAGGGCTAGACGACGAAGAGGCCCGCGCGATCTATTCGGGCAACGCTCGACGTCTGCTGGGTCTCGACGAGTAAGTGTGGTGGCTCCGCGACGGCGAGCCACCACACTAGGCATGCGGGTCCCCTACTGCGCCACGTACTCGTTCGTGTAGAAGTCCTCGACGGTCTTGTCGGTAGCTGATTCGTCGATCGCGCCCTGCTCCACCAAGGTGTCCCACCAGCGCTGCCACTGCTCGGGATCGTTCATACCGACAGTGTCTCCCTGTTCGAGCTCACGGAGCTCGATGGCGGTTTCGGCGAGGACGAGGGCTACGTCTCGCTCCTCGACCTGCGGCGGGCTGATCTCGCCGGTGATCTCGACCAGCTTTTCGGCATCGTCTCCGATGAACTCGTAGCCTCTAGTCGCCGCGCGGGATATCGCTTCCAGGATCTCCGGGTTCTCGTCGACATAGCTCTGGAGCGCGACGAGGCCGATCCCCGTCCTACTCCTGAACTGATCGGACGAGATGCTGCGCAGGTCCAGACCACGGGCCCGGAGGACGGACAGGTCACCGATCCCCCCGGCATACGCGTCGATGTCGCCGCGGTCAAAGGCGGCGATCGCCTGTCCAGCGTCACCGACCACGAGAAATTCGTAGTCCTCGCCCTCTTGGAGTCCGGCGGTGCCCATGAGCGCCTGGGCGGTGACGCGCTCCGCTCCTTCGGGCGTGCCTACTCCGATGGTCATTCCTTCAAGATCGGCAGGTTCTTCGACGTCCGAGTCGGATTCAACCACGACGTCGAAGGGCGATTTCCCGTAGTCCAGATGGAACATCACGGGATCGAAATCATCACGGGACGTCCCGGCGATCAGGATCGTGCTAGTCACGATCTCCCCGATCTCGACCTGACCGGAGGCGAGCGCCTGAACCACTGGGTCAGTGCCCTCCACAGTGTTGATCGTGACATCTAGGCCCTCCTCCTCGAAGAAGCCCTGATGGTCGGCGACGTAGACGGGATAGAACGGGATGACGGTGGGCGCCGGGGCGACGATGGAGATCTGGGTCAGCTCGCCGTCGTCGGTAGTCTCGTCGCCGCTGTCCGTGGTGGCGCTGGCGGGGGACGGTTCAGAATCGTCGCTGCCGCACGCTCCCAGCACAAGCATGAGTGCCGTGAGGGCGCCGATCGCGGAGTGGCGACGTACCGCCTGGCATGAGGTTCGGATCACAGCTGCCACGGGATGGACCTCCGGTCTCGTCGGACGGCTCTAGACAAGCCGGCGCCGATGAATCGGACCTACCGTAGTAGTGACTCTCAGGATGGGTCAACAGCCGCGAGGTGATCCTTGCGCGCTGAGAGGAGCGTTGTGAGGTTCCCGCGCCGGACGGCAAAGGCGTCGCGGTCGTCACCGGCGGCCGACCGGACCGCGTCGGTCACCGGCGCCAGGTCGGCTGCGTTGACCATGGGGAAATCGGAACCGAGGACGATCCGCTTCGCCCCCAGTCGCTCGATCGCAAACCGGATGGAGGCAACGTCGTGCCCGGCAGTGTCAAAGAACAGTCCATCGAGCGAGCGGCTAGGTGACCGCTTGAGCCGGCGTTGGTGTCGATCGCGTTGCCAGTGCTGGTCTAGCCGGCCGAGCAGGAACGGCAACGCACCGCCAAGGTGCGAGATGATCCAGCGGATTCCCGGGAACCGCTCTAGCGTCCCCGAGCTATACAGCCGCACACTGGCGATCGTGTCGTCGAACTGAGTCCCGATGTCCCAGTTCATGCCGTGATCGTCGAGCAGGCCCTCAACGCAGAACCCACTCGGATGTACGAAAACGATCGCCTCCGTTGCGTCCCAGGCGGCATACAGCGGATCAAGCCGCACATCGTCAATCGGCCACCCCGCCGGGTGAGTGTTGATCAGCCAGCCGATCACGTTCTCGCGACCCGACAGGCGTTCGACCTCCGCGACGGCTCCCCGGACGTCCGGCAGCGGCACCGACGCGAATACGAAGAAGCGCCCAGGGTGTTCTGCTGCCAGATCGAGGGCAGAGTCGTTCCACGTCTGGACGAGGCTCCTGCGGATACGGTCATCCCGGCTACTCAGGAACGGTGATCCCATGGCCAGCACCTGTGTCTCGATCCCCGCAGCATCCATGAGCTCGAGCCGCCGGTCGATGTTTCCTAGAGCAAGCGGGAACCGGTGGGGGTGTTCCTCGGTAAGGCGGCGGGCGGCTGGCGCCAGCGACGGGTCCTTGCGGGAAGCGTCGACGAGCTTATCCACGTACTCGGAGGGCATCACGTGGGCATGGCAGTCGATCGCGCCTACTTCGGCTGCCGTTCTCGTGGACTCCCCGACGCCCATCACGCCCCTCCCTGGATCGCCGACAGATCGATGGCCTGCCACACGCGAATGCCGGAACACTAAGCAGAACGTCCTATCGCTTCAGACGTGCCGACAGCTCCTTGATCTCATCCTTGCTTCGCACCGTGAGGTGGCATGCGGCAAGCAGTCGGTGCAGTGTGTCGAGCTCCTCCCGCATCGGCTCGGGCAGGGGCGGTCGCATGAACGGCTCCTCGATATAGCCGCGGACCCAGGCTGCGATCTTGTAGCGGATGTGCAGGCGCGAGTAGTCCGAGTACACGTACTCGTGGAGCTCAGCGAGCCCGCCGTCCCAGATCTGGCGAGCCGCATCGAGGTCACCTCGCCGCCATGCCTCGATGTGTTCGATCATCGGCTCGATCGCGTAGTTGAAGGAGCCGCTGACGGTGCCATCAAACTGGCCCGTCGCGAGGTTCTCGTGGAAATACTCCCCTGGAGCCGCAAATATCGACACGTGGCGCTCGTGGTTCCGAAGCAGGCGCGCGACCTTCCGGTAGCCGTCGTAGTTATAGGTCATCTTCCAGCCGACGATCGTCGGGATGGCCTCGATAACGGCCCGAGCCGCCTCCACGGGGAGCCCTACCGCGTACTGCGCCGAGAACGATGCCGTGGGGTGCGCGACCAGAGGACGGTCACCGACAGCCTCAGCGATCGCCTTCCACATGTCGACGACCACCTCCGGGTAGCGGGCAGCGTTCCACGAGATGGTCACATCCAGTGCGCCCATGGGCGGCATTAGGAACAGGCCATCCGCCCCAGCCTCGATGGCATCCTGGGCGCTTTCCACAGCCCCCGCCGTGGTCGGATGGGCAACGCCCGCGATGATCGGGACGCGGCCACCCACGTGCTCGACGGCTACCGCGACGTTGGCCCTCTTTTCCTCACGGGATAGGTAGGTCACCTCCCCGGCTTCGGGGTTGATGACCAAACCAACGCCAGCCTCGACGTACTTGTCCTGCAGGAACACATCCAGCAGTCGCCGCAATGCTTGGTGGTCTGGCTCAAAGGTCCCTCGCCGATACGGCAGGACGGGGGTGACCCACAGCCGGTCCCACTCACTGCCCATCTCGCTCCTTCCTTCTGAGCACCGGCCAGACAGCGCCCAGAGCAACCATGCCAACGCTGGCTACCACACTACTAGAGTAAGTACCATTGGTCACTGCATCTCCTGCCTGGTGGGGTTGAGCCGCTGCCCGGTCCACGATGGAGATCGGCTGATCAGGTATCGGTGCCGGGCCCAGTGGTCCGACTCAACCGTGCAGTGGCGTCGGCTGGCCCCCGAGGATTGAGCAAACCACTCTCGCTCGACCGACGCGATTTGGCGCGGCGTGTCGGCTGATCTTCACTCCGCTGTCTGCGGTAGGTGCCTGGCAGATGGCGACGGCGACCATGCCGTTGATGGCTAGCTCGGCACCATGACGTTCACGCCGACCTCGCGTGCCGCCCGGGCTAGCCGCTCGTCGAAGGTCAGCAGGGGTACGTCATACGCCTGCGCGATCGCCAGGTATGGGGCGTCGGACTGGCCAATGTTGTGCCGCAGTTTCCAGACTGTGGCCAGTACCCATGGCCATCGTCGCTCAGGATTTCCCCTGACGCGTCCCCGCCGGCCCGGCGTCGACGAGCGCATGTGCCCAGGCCCCGGCGCCAACGACGATCACGCGGGTGTCGGACGAGCGGTCCACCTCGAAGCCGCCATCGCGACCCTCGCGGATGATCTGCTCCGGGCTCAGGTCGTCCGGAATGGTGGCCCGATGTGTCGCGGTCCGCTCGAAGGCCTCCGCGTTGCGAAGCAGCCGCGCCTCGCGACGCAGCAGGTCGAGGAGATCCTTGGCCCGCTCGAAACTCGCTCGCCAGACGAGGGCTTCGCGGCCGGGAAGTTCGATGATGGCCGATCACGACGTGATAAAAAATCAACATCACTGGCTCGTCACGAATCGACCCGCTGTCCGGTTCGGAAGGCAGTTCATGCTGCACATGGGGCAAGCTACGGCCAGAGCTACCGGACCGCGGGAGCGCAAGTGCTGGGCTGGGCGGCCCCGGGTGCCGAGGCCGGTACAGGAGCAGATCGGGGTGAGGTGGGATGAGGGTGCTGGTCACCGGAGGTACCGGTGTGCTTGGCCGGGCGGTCGTCGAGCGGTTGCGCGACCGTTGTGAGGTACGGGTACTGACCCGTCGGACCGCCAGCGAGCCGGGGCACGTCCAAGGAGACCTCGGCACCGGCGAGGGCCTCGGCGACGCGCTCGACGGGGTGGACGTGGTCGCGCATTGCGCGAGCGCCGCCGACTACTTTCGCCCGCAGCGGGATGTGGAACAGGCCCGGCGCCTGCTTGCGGCCGCACAGGCATCACGCCCGCATGTCGTGTACATCTCGATCGTCGGTGTCGACCGGATACCGTTCGGCTACTACCGGGCCAAGCTGGCGACCGAGCAGCTCATCGAGGAGTCCGGCCTACCGTGGACGACGCTGCGCACCACGCAGTTCCACGATTTCGCGCTGCTGTTCGTCTCGCTGTTGACCAAAGGCCCGGTCGCGGTCGTGCCACGAGGAATCAGGGGCCAGCCGGTAGACGTGGGTGAGGTGGCAGACCGGTTGGCCGAGTTGGTTGTCGGGGAGCCGCGCGGCAGGGTA
This sequence comes from uncultured Actinomycetes bacterium, assembly GCA_964570165.1. Taxonomy (GTDB): domain Bacteria; phylum Actinomycetota; class Actinomycetes; order Jiangellales; family Jiangellaceae; genus JBMCTR01. The sequence continues at coordinate 1,933 of CAZMXH010000024.1, read as the reverse complement.
CCGGACATGGGCGGTCCCAGGGTGGAGGATGCCGACGCGATGGTGCGCACCTTCCTCGAGCTCACCGGTCGCCGTCGACCGGTCGTCCGGGTGCCGGTGTTCGGGCGCGTGGCGGCCGGTTTCCGCGCGGGCGGGCATCTGCTGGCTGACGGACAGCGAGGCCGGCGGACGTTCGAGGAGTACCTGCGCGAGCGGATCAGGCCGGACGGGACGTTCGAGCCGCCGTATGATTTGAAGCGCCGCTGGCCATTCGATCGTCGCTAGTACGCGCTAGCGGCCGTGGCCGGTAGCCCTAGAAGACCGGCTTGCCACCAGTGACGCCGAGCACGGTGCCCGACACGTAGCTGGCCTCGGTGGGGGACGCGAGGTAGACGAAGGCGGGCGCCACCTCCGCGGGTTGCCCTGCCCGTCCGAGCGGAGTGTCCTGCCCGAAGCTCTCGATCTTCTCCGGCGGCTGGGTGGCCGGCTGGAGCGGTGTCCAGATCGGACCGGGCGCCACCGCGTTGACCCGGATGCCGCGCGGTCCCAGCTCGCTGGCGAGGTTGGCGGTGAAGTTGTTGATCGCTGCCTTCGTCGCGGCGTAGTCCAGCAGCGTGGGCGAGGGCTCGTACGCCTGGATGGAGCTGTTCTGGATGATGCTCGAGCCCCGGCGCAGGTGCGGCAGGACTGCCTGGGTGAGCCAGAAGAGCGCGTAGAGGTTTGTCTTGAACACGCGGTCGATCTGCTCGGGTGTCGTCTCCTCCAGAGTCTGCGACCGGGCCATCTGGAACCCGGCATTGTTGATCAAAATGTCGAGTCCACCGAGTTGTGCCACGGCATCGTCCGCCAGTTCCCGGCAGGCAGACTGGTCGGTAAGGTCGGCGGGGCGAACGACCGCACGCCGGCCGGCGTCCCTCACGTGCTTGGCGGTGGTGTCCGCGTCAGGCTGTTCCTCGGGAAGGTAGGAGATCGCAACGTCGGCGCCCTCGCGCGCGAATGCGATAGCGACGGCGCGCCCGATCCCGGAGTCCCCTCCGGTGATCAGGGCACGAAGGCCGTCCAGCCGGCCCGAGCCGCGGTAGCTCGCCTCCCCGTGGTCGGGTATGGGGACCATCAAGTCGGTCAGGCCTGGAGGTTCTTGCTGCTGCGGTGGGAAGCCACGGTTGCTCATCAGGGGGCTGCGTACCCGTTGATCACCGCCCCAAACGCGGGCCCGGCACGAGCCGATCGGCGCCTGCCGAACCCGCGTCGAGGTGAGGCCGTCAGGTCGTGCCGGTCGCGCTCGCCGGCCGGATGTTGCGGTTCACCCGGAAGAGGTTCTCCGGGTCGTGCTGGGCCTTGATCCGTTGGAGCCGCTGCAGTCGTGCTCCGTACGCATCGGCCGTCCTGTCGTGGTCGTCTTCCGCCAGTTGAAAGTTGACGTAGTTCCCGCCTGTGGAGTAAGGTCTGATCTTCTGCCAGCCGTCCCGGACCGCCGCCACAATGCCGTCGCCGTCTGTCCCAGGGGGCCACACCCCAGAGAACCCGCTGATGAACCGTGCATCGCGGTTGCCGACGGCGGCGTGGCTGTCGTCGTGCTCGTTCAGCGCACCTTCGAGGTGAAAGATGACGGAGAACGACAGTGGTGAGGCGACGTTCATCGCCGCGTCACGGAACGTCTCCAGGTAACCGGGTGACACACCGGGAAGGAACTCGGCCTTCCAGTACTGGTGCAGCCCCTTCGGCTCGGTCTCGTCGAGCAGCGACTGCTGAGCCACGTACGGCCGTTCGCCTACAACGTTGAACAGCGGACTCCCGAGCGCGCGCAGCGGCGCGAGATCGGCGCCGGCGTGTGCGCCGCTGTGGCACAGGAGCAGCGCCACGACGGGCTTGAAGTGCCACTCCTTCGGCACGAAGGGTGCGGGCGGTGCGAGTCGGATGATCGCTACCGCAGTGAGCTCACGCGGCGCCGACG
>CAZMXH010000023.1:17217-18387 GCA_964570165.1 uncultured Actinomycetes bacterium | reverse complement strand
TCACGGACACCGGCTCGGAGATCCTCACCCTGCCCTGATCGCCTCGTCGTAACGCTGCAGGACGAGATCTGCGAGCGCCGGATGCGGCAGCAGGGGCGCGGTCACAATGTCCGCGCCCACCGTGCGGAGCCGTTCGTAGAAGTGGCCCGGGGCCAGCAGGTACGCCGCCACGGCGACTCGCCGCCCCTCCGCCTGCAGCCCTGTCACGGCCTCGGCGACGGACGGCTCTGCTGCCGTCGCATACGCGGCGGTCACCGGGCGCCCTACTCGGTCGGCCAGCATCCGCGCCGCCTCCTCGACGTCCCTGGCGGACCGGTCGTCCGATGACCCGGCGGCGGCCAGGACGATCGCATGGTCCTCGGCGCCCGCCTCCGCCAACCGCTCGGCGAGCACCCGCGCGAGCGCAGGGTCTGGCCCGAGCGGCCTGGTGGCTCGCACCCGCGACCCGGCACGGTTCACGGTCTCCCCCACGTCGACGCGGACGTGGTAGCCGGACGACAGCAGCACGGGGACTACCACCGCGTCGTCCCGCCCCTTGAGCACCTCCGCCAGCCCGGGCCGCTGCACATTGTCGTCGGCGAACGCCTCGAGCACCTGCAGGCTGGGGCGCGACCTGGCTATAGCGGTACGAAGCTCGGAGACGCTAGCTCTGCCCGCTGGGTCGCGTGTTCCGTGCGAAACCGCGACGAGCGGCGGTGGTGGCATGCCGGAATGCTACGGGTGCGGCGGTACGCTGAGATAAATGGACGAGCCGGCCGGGCGGCCGCGTCGGGTCGCGGTTGCGTCCCGCCGAGGAAAGTCCGGACTCCGCAGGGCAGGGCGGTGGGTAACGCCCACCCGGGGAAACCCGCGGGAAAGTGCCACAGAAAGCAGACCGCCGGTGTGCTTCGGCCACCGGTAAGGGTGAAAGGGTGGTGTAAGAGACCACCAGCGCCCGGGGCGACCCGGGCGGCTCGGCAAACCCCGCCCGGAGCAAGGTCAGACAGGAAGCGTTCGAGGGTGGCCCGCCCGAGGCTTCCGGGTAGACCGCTGGAGGCCGTCGGCAACGACGGTCCTAGATGGATGGCCGCCGGCCCTGGGACGACCAGGGCGCACAGAATCCGGCTTACAGGCCGGCTCGTCCGCACCGCCGCAGTCGCTGGGCGTCTGCGGCGGCGTCAGGACCGGGGC
>CAZMXH010000023.1:0-17207 GCA_964570165.1 uncultured Actinomycetes bacterium | reverse complement strand
GGCGGGTCCCCCGCGACCGCCGCGGCCATGCCGAGCGTCACGTACGCACCTCCCGTCGCGAAACGGCCGTAGCGCAACGCTCGGCTCCTGCGGCGCAGCCAGAGGCCGGCACTGCCGGTGAGCAATGCGTAGCAAGTGTCGCTGAGCAGCGTGAGCACGACAAGCACGAGCCCGAGCACGGCCAGCTGGACGACGACCGGACCGTGGCCGGGCTCAACGAACTGCGGCAGCAGCGCCAGGAAGAACAGTGCCGTCTTGGGATTGAGCACCGCGACCACCACGCCCTGGCGGAACACCCGCCACGATCGCAGCTCCCCGGTCACGCCGGCAGCCGCGGGGTGCGCACCGCCGCGAAGCACGCGGATGCCCAGGTAGACGAGGTACGCGGCACCCAGGTACTTCACAACACTGAATGCGATCGCTGACGAAGCCAGCAGCGCGGACAGCCCGACTGTGGCGGCCACGACATGGACCGTATTGCCGGTCGCGATTGCGCCGGCCGATATCGCACCGGCCTTCCTACCCTGGCTCAGGCTGCGGGTCACGACGTAGAACACGGCGGGCCCCGGGACCACCGCGAAGATCACGACGGCGGCCGCGAAGATCGCGAGAGTGTTGGCGGACGGCACCGGACAACCATAACCTGAACCGGGTGCCCAGCCGGAGGGCATTGTAGGGCCTTTGGGCCCTACCTGACATGCACATCCAAGGAGATTCTTGCCGGATGCAGATGGACTCCGCAGGCCTCGAAGTTCTGACCCGCGAGGACAGCCTGAAGCTGCTCAGCTCGGTGCCGGTCGGCCGGATCGTCTTCACCGATCGGGCGCTGCCCGCCGTCCTGCCCGTCAACTTCGTGCTGGACGACGAGACGATCGTCTTCCGTACGGGCGCGGGCTCCAAGCTAGCCGCCGCGACCCGCGAGGCCATCGTGGCGTTCGAGGCCGACTCGTTCCACGAGCCGACGGAGTCCGGTTGGTCGGTGACAGTGGTGGGACCGGCGCGCCGGGTGGAAGACCCTGCCGAGGTCGCGCGGCTCGAAAAACTCCCGCTGCGCTCATGGGTGCCGGTCTCGCCGGAGCATTTCGTCCGCATCGACATCGCGCGCGTGGACGGTCGGCGCCTTCTGCCGCAGGTCGACCGCCAGCGGTCCCTGGAGGGCCAAGACAGCCGTTGACCCAATTGGCGATCGACGGCGGGTCAGGGGACGGGGACGCGCCAGCGGAGAACTGTGCCGTCACCGGGATCGCCACGGACCTCGAACGAGCCGCCGCGGCGATCGGCCCTGCTGGCCAGGTTCGCCAACCCGCTCCTACGGCCTCCTTCTGGGATGCCGACCCCGTTGTCGCTGACCTGAAGTAGCAGCCCCTCGCCCGTCAGCTGGACACGCACATTCACGCTGGATGCCCGCGCATGCCGGACGACGTTGGACAGCGCCTCCTGCAGCACAGCGCCGACCTCGTCGGCCAGGTCGTCAGGCACGTCGGTGTCCAACAGGCCTTCCATCTGGACGGCCGGCGCGAACCCGAGTTGCTCGCTGGCGGCCTCGACGATACGCGTCACCCGCGCGCGCAGCCGGCCGCCGCCGGAAGGCTCGGTCGTCTGCAACGCGAAGATCGTGGAGCGGATCTGCCGGATCGTCTCGTCAAGGTCATCAACTGCCAGTTGCACCCGGCTGGCCGCCTCCGGCTGGTCGATGAGCCGAGCAGCGCCAGCCAGGGTCATCGCCGTGGCGAACAACCGTTGGATGACCACGTCGTGCAGATCGCGAGCGATCCGCGCCCGGTCATCGATCAGGCTGTACCGTTCGGCCTCCCGCCGCGCCTCCGCCAACTCGAGCACCACGGCGGCCTGGCCGGCGAATGCCTCGAGAAGGCGCACCACGGGTTCCGGGAACGCCGGCTGTCCCTTGGCCTTGCCCACGATCAGCACGCCGCGCACGTCCTCGGCGGTACCCAGAGGGACCAGGAAGATCGGCCCGCGTGGCAGGCGGCTCAGGACGGGTGCCTCGTCCGGCTCGCCGACGAACTCGTTGATAATACGCGGCTTGCCCGCGGTGAAGACGGATCCGATGACCGTGCTGGGTACTCGGAGCTCGAGGCCAGTCAGGCCGTCGCACCCCTCGCCGACGGCGGCGACAACGCGCAAGACCTTCGGCTCCTCGGTGGGTACCGCTACCGCGGCTGCCTCGGCGTCGGCCATCTCGCGGGCCCTCATCGCAACCAGAGCGAAGGCATCGCTCGGGCCGGACCCGGACAGCAGGGAGCGGGTCAGCTCGGCGGACGCGTCCAGCCACGCCTCGCGCCGTCGGGTTTCCTCATACAGCCGGGCGTTGTCCACCGCCACCCCGGCGGCGATCGCCAAGGCATTGATGATCATTTCGTCCTGCTCGTCGAACTCGCGCCCACCGATCTTCTCGGTGAGGTAGAGGTTGCCGAAGACCTCGTCGCGAACCCGGATCGGCACGCCCAGGAAGGTGCGCATCACCGGGTGGCCCGGGGGGAAGCCGTACGACTCGGGATGACTGGCGATGTCGGCCAGCCGGACCGTCTGAGGCTTTCTGATCAGGAGGCCCAGGAGACCGCGCCCGTGCGGCCACTCCGGGATCTCTGCGATCTCCTCCTCGGTGACCCCGACCGGCACGAACCGCGTAAGCTCGCCATTGTCGCCGATCACGCCCAGTGCGCCGTACCGGGCGTCCACCAGCCTCGTGGCGGCCTCCACGATGCGGCGAAGCACTGTCTCGAGATCGAGTTCCTGGCCGATGGCGACGACCGCATCGAGCAGGGCATGCATGCCATCCCGAGCATGCCGGAGTGCGTCCACCCGTCCCTGAAGCTCGGCGAGCAACTCGTCGAGCGGAAGCTGCGGCAGCAGCGACTCCCTGACGTCCGGTCGGTCCATGAGTCCTTCCCACCTGCAGTGACATGTCCAATCTGCCACATAATGGGACGCCGAGTGGGCATGGGACCAAAGTCGGGGCCGATGTGACGATGGGCCGTGGCTCCCCCGTCGCTGGCCGCGCCATGCTGTACCTAAAGCCACACGGAGGCGGATATGTTGGCACGCGAGATTATGACCAGCCCGGTCATCACGGTTGAGCCGGACATGCCCATCAGGGACGCGATGCGGGTGCTCGACCGGCACGACATCACCGCAGTTCCGGTGGTGGACGAGGACGAGCGGTTGGTGGGCATCGTGAGCGAGGCCGACCTGCTGCGCGGCGGGATCACGCCGGATCCGCGGGCCCACGCCCGTCCCATCGAGGGGGGACACCGCGAGCCCGCCGGCAAGACCGTCGCCGATGTCATGACCTCCGGCGTGCTCACCGTCCGGGAGGGCACCGACGCCTCCGACATCGCCCGGATGATGCTCGAGACCGGCATCAAGAGCGTGCCGGTCACGCATGGGCAGCGAGTGGTGGGAATCGTGAGCCGCCGCGACCTCATCCGGGCCCTCGCGTCGACCGACGAGCGCATCCAGGACGAGATCCGGCAACTGTTCGCCGAGGCCGGGGTCAAGGGCTGGAAAGCCGAGGTGGACGAAGGGAAGGTCCGGATTGTCGGGCACGGCTCAGCCCGAGACGCCCGCCTCGCTGCCACGCTCGCCCGAACCGTTACCGGTGTGAGCGAGGTCCACGCGCCGGACGATGCCGAACAGGTGACGCTGCCCCGCAAGGCCTGAGCCCTGCGGTTCGATCACGTTCAGCAGGGTCACCCCTGCCGCACGAGGGACGCAGACATGGTGCAGCGTGGCTAGGCCTGCCGGCGCAGCAGCGCTTCCAGCCGTTCGAGCAATGGCCGCTGGCCTTTGGTGATCTTGTCGAAGGCATGGTCAAGTGAGAACCACGCCACCCGGTCGACCTCGGGGAACTGTTGCATCCGGCCCGAGCCCCCAGGCCACTCCATCTCGAACGTGCCGGGGACGACCTGCTGCGGATCGAGGTCACCCTCCACCGCCCAGGCGGTCACCTCCTTGCCGCCGGCCTGCCGCACGCTGCCAAGCTCGATCGGCTCCCCGGCGGGCATCGGGACGCCGAGTTCCTCCTCAAACTCGCGGCGCGCCGCGTCCAGCGGAGCCTCGTCGCCCTCGTACTCACCCTTCGGGACCGACCAGGCTCCGACGTCCCGCTTCGCCCAGAATGGCCCGCCAGGATGAGCCAGCAGCACTTCGACGCCCGCGTTCGTGCGCCGGAACAACACGATGCCGGCGCTACGCTTACCTGCCACGTGTCGAGTCTGCCGTCACCGATAAGGTCATCACGTGCCGGGTGCGCCATTGATCGACATTCGCGTGCTGACCAAGCGGTTCGGCTCGCTCACGGCGGTCGATAGCCTCAACCTGGCCGTCGGGCCCGGTGAGGTGTACGGGCTGCTCGGCCCGAACGGCGCGGGGAAGACCACCACCATCCGCACGCTCCTGGGCTTCTTGAACCCGACCGCGGGCGAGGTCCGCCTCCTCGGCGGCAGCCCGCGTGCCTCGGAAGTGCGCCAGCGTGTCGGATACGTGGGAGGCGAGGTCGCGCTGGACCGGGGGCTCCGGGTCCGGGAGTTGCTCACCTGGTACGCCAAGCTCCGCGGCGGGGTTCCCGCGGCGACGATCGACGGGCTATGCGAGCGGCTTTCCCTCGATACCAGCCGCAAGATCGGCGAGTTGTCCACCGGAAACCGGCAGAAGGTAGCGATCGTCCAGGCGTTCATGCACGAACCCCAGGTGCTGGTCATGGATGAGCCGACGGCGGGGCTCGACCCGCTGCTCCAGCGCAACGTTCTGGACATGGTCCGCGCCCGCCGCGAGGCCGGGGCCGCGGTGCTCTACTCCTCGCACCTGCTACCCGAGGTCGAGGACATCGCGGACCGGGTCGGCATCCTGCGGCGCGGGGTGCTCGTGCGCGAGGACACCATCGCCAACCTGCGCGACGTCGCCCGCCACCGGCTCGAGCTTCGCTTCGCCGCCGATATCCCGCCCGGCTTGCTCGACGGCGTCGAGAACATCAGCGAGATCCACGTGGTCGACCGAACCGCGCACGTGGTCGTCGACGGCAGCGTCGCCGAACTGGTCAAGCGGGTGGCCGACTACGACGTCGATCGCATCATCAGCTACGACGAGGACCTGGAGGACATCTTCTTCACCTACTACCAGGACGGCGAGGACGGCTGATGGGAGCCGCACTGGTCCTGCGACGGATGCTGCGCGACCGCGCCAGGTCGCTCACGTGGTGGACGCTGGCCGTCGTGGCGCTGACATTCGTGGTGGCCGCAAGCTATCCGGCAGTCAAGGACGCGGCGTCGGCCATGGAGCAGTTCGTGGAGATGATGCCCGAAGGCATGCTCGAGGCGATGGGAGCGGAGGCCGGCATCACCTCGCCCGAGGGCTATCTGAACAGCCAGTTCTACTCCAACATCTTCCCCATCGTGCTGCTCGTCCTGGGCATCGGCGCCGCTGCTTGGACCATCGCCGGCGCCGAGCGGGACGGCACCCTGGAGCCGCTGCTCGCCAACCCGGTGTCGCGGTCGCGGGTCGCTCTCGAGCGCTTCATCGGGGTTGCGGTGCTCGTGGCCGTCCCGACGCTGGCGGCGATGCTGGTGCTCATCGTGACCCGCAGTCCCTTCGAGTTCGAAGCGCTCGGCGCCGAACTCCTCGTGGCGACAAGCGTCGCGTCGTACCTGCTGGTCATGGTCTTCGTCACGCTCACCTTCGCGGTCGGCGCTGCCACCGGGAGCAAGGCCGCAGCCATTGCTGTCGGGGCCGGACTGGCCGCGGCCACATACGTGGTGTTCGCGCTGGCCGGCTTCGTCGAGTTCTTCGAGAACCTGCGGTGGCTCTCGCCATGGCACTGGTTCCTCGACAACTCGCCGCTCAACCTCGGGTGGACGTGGCCCGCGATCGGCTGGCCGCTCCTGGTGGTCGTGCCCGCGGTCATCGTGGGCACCGTCGTGTTCACCCGCCGCGACCTGCGCTGAGCACGGGTCCTGGGATGTCCGAGTGGTTGCCGCCGGACACGACGACGACAACGGTGTCGCCGGGTTCCGTGCGGACCGCCCCGCTCAGCAACGCGGCCAGCGCCGTGGCCCCACCGGGCTCGGCGAGCACGCGGCAGCGCTCCCAGAGCAGCCGACGCGCGTGGATTATCGAATCGTCCGGAACGAGCACGGGGGCGGCGCCACGCGCCGTGGCGACCGCGTAGGCGATCTGGCCAGCCACCGCGGCACCCATGCTGTCGGCCGCCACTCCCCCGACATCGATCGTGACCGGGCCGCCGCGCGCAACCGCCGTGTGCAGCGTCGGGCACCGCTCCGGCTCCACCGGTACTACCGATTTCCCGTCGCCCACCCCAAGCGCAACCCCCGCGTAGAGGCCACCCCCGCCGCACGAGACCAGCACCGCCGACGCATCCGGGACCTGCTCCGCGATCTCCAGGCCGAGCGTGCCCTGTCCGGCGACGACGGACGGCGAGTCGTACGCGTGCACGCCCAGCACGTCGTGCTCGGCCGTCCAGCGCTCGCTCTCCGCGAGCGCGTCGGCGTAGTAGCCGTCGACCACGACGACCTCGGCGCCGAAGGACGCTATCCGATCCACCTTCGCCTGCGGCGACGACGCGGGAACGTAGATCCGCGCCGGCACACCCGTACGCCGGGCCGCCCAGGCGACCGCCGCGCCGTGATTCCCACCCGAGGCCGTCACGACGCCGTCCGCGGGAACCGCGACGGACAGCAGGGTGTTCAGCGCCCCGCGCGCCTTGAAGACGCCGACGTGCTGAAGCAGCTCCAGCTTCAGTACCACCCGACCGGCGACGCCGACCTCTTCTCCCGCGAGCTCCAGCACGGGTGTGCGGCGTACCAGCCCGTCAAGGCGCTCGGCCGCGCGAACGACGTCGTCGTGCGTGGGTACGCGTACCAGGCCGGTAGCCGTCATTTCGGTGCGTGCACCACGGCGATCGGGCGGTCGACGTGCTGCAGCACGGCGCGGGCGATGGAACCGAGCAGCATCCCGGTCACCGTGCCGTGCCCGCGCCCGCCGATCACGACGAGGTCGGCGTCGGCCGAGTGCTGTTTGATGACCGCTGCCGCGTGCCCGGAGCCGACTATCTCCGTGACCTTCACCTCCGGGAACTTCGAGCGCCACTCGCTCAGCTGGTCGGCCAGCAGCTGCTTCGCCTGGCTCTCCCCTTCGGCGTCGACCGGTTGCTCCGTTGTCAGGACGGGTTCGGGCCGCCGCACGGCGAACACCGCGACTATCCGCGCGCCTTGCCTGGACGCGGTAGCGAACGCGTACTCGATCGCAGCGTGGCACCGCGACGAGCCGTCGACACCGAGCGTGATGCTGCGCTCTCCTGCCCTCCGCGGCCGCCAGCTTCGCGGCACCACGATCACCGGAACCCGCGCGTGTGTCGCGCAGGCCAACGACGTGGAACCGAGCGTCAGTTCCGCGAACTGACCGGCGCCCTCCCGCCCGACCACCAGCCCGCGCGTATGGGAGGCTTCCCGCAGCAGTACCCGCCGCGGCGAGCCGTAGCGGGAGACGGTCGTCACCTCGAGGCCGCTCCGGCCGCGTTCCTTGAGCCGCTGCCGCGCATCGGCGAACACAGCGGCGGCAATCTCGCGGCCCACGACCATCGTCGACACGTGAGCGGCGTACCGCTCGGCGACGTACACCAGACGCAGCGGCCAGGCGTTCGCGGCGGCCTCGCCTGCCGCCCAGTCCAAGGCGATGAGCGCCGATTCCGAGCCGTCGATGCCGACGACGAGCGGTGGGTTGGCAGCTGTGGTCGCCATGACAGTTCTCCTCTGCCGTTGTGAACGAGTCAACTCCTAGCGCACCAGCCCGGGCGCCTCCCGTAAAGGGTCTGCGGCAGATGATGCTTCCGGCGCCCACCGGGTACACCCGAACCGGCAGCGACTGGCCGAACGGGGCGGCGTCGAAAGTGGGACGATGATAAGGGGAGTCGTCATGGAGCTTGTCGAGGAGACACCGGAGAGGTTTCGGATCGAGCGCGAGGGCACCATGCGGGTGCCCGGCATCGTGTTCATCTCGCGCAAGCTGCTGCCCGACCCGGCCACCGACGGGTCGCTCCAGCAGGTGGCGAACGTGGCCACGCTGCCCGGGATCGTCGTGGCCTCCTACGCGATGCCTGACGTGCATTGGGGCTACGGGTTCCCGATCGGCGGGGTGGCCGCGACGGATGTTGCCGCCGGAGGGGTCGTCTCACCGGGCGGGGTGGGCTTCGACATCTCCTGCGGAGTGCGGCTGCTGGCCGCCCGCGACCTCGACCGGGACGCCGTCGCGGGCAGGCTCACGTCGATCATGGACCAGCTCGGCCGGACCATCCCCCGCGGCGCGGGACGCGGCGGGATCTGGAAGCTACGCGACCGTTCCGAGCTTGCCGACATCCTGACCGGCGGCGCACAGTACGCGGTAAGCGCCGGTCACGGCGTTCCGCGCGACCTCGAGCGATGCGAGGACCAGGGCGCCGTTTCGGACGCCGACGTCGACGAGGTGAGCGCGCGGGCGATCGAGCGCGGGCTCGGCCAGGTCGGCAGCCTCGGATCCGGCAACCACTTTCTCGAGGTGCAGGCCGTCGACGAGGTGTACGACGAACCTGCCGCCGCGGCCATGGGCCTGACTCTTGGCCAGGTCTGCGTGATGATCCACACCGGTTCCCGCGGACTGGGTCACCAGATCTGCACCGATCACGTCCGCGTGATGGACAAGGCCATGGCCGACTACGGCATCTCGGTGCCCGACCGCCAGCTGGCCTGCACGCCGGTGGACTCACCGGAAGGACGGGCCTACCTTGGCGCGATGGCCGCGGCTGCCAACTACGGGAGGGCGAACCGGCAGCTACTGGCCCATGCGACCCGGCAGGTCTTCGAGGACACCGCCGGGACCACCCTAGACCTCGTCTACGACATCTCCCACAACCTTGCCAAGATCGAAGATCATCTGATCGACGGTGAGCCCCGGACGCTGTGCGTCCACCGCAAGGGAGCGACGCCCGCTCTTCCCCCGGGCCATCCCAGCCTTCCCCAGGACCTCGCAGAGACCGGCCAGCCCGCGCTGCTGCCGGGAACGATGGGCACGGGATCCTACGTGCTCGCCGGTGTGCCCGACGGTGCCGCGTTCCACTCCACCGCGCATGGCGCCGGCCGTACCCGCAGCCGGCACCAGGCGGCTCGCATGGTCCACGGGCGAAGCCTGCGGGACCAACTCGAGCGCCAGGGTATCCAGGTGCGGGGCGTCTCGTGGCGCGGACTGGCGGAGGAGGCGCCGGATGCCTACAAGGACGTCGACGTGGTGGCCGAGATCAGCGAGCGCGCCGGCCTGGCCCGGAGGGTCGCTCGGGTCGTCCCTCTCGGCGTGGTCAAGGGCTGACGCGTACCGGGCTCGGTGCGCAGGAACCCTCGATCGTCGGACGGCAGCACCGGATAGCGGCAGCACCGGATAAGCACCGGGAGACTGAGGGCAAAGGCCACGGCCGATGGGGCATTGGTCCGGGCCCGCCATCGCCACCCGGACATCAAGGTCGAATGGGCCGCGCGGGCAGGGTCTCGTGGCCCTAGTCCGGCGATGCGCGGTCGGCCAGGGTGGACACACTAGCCGTAGGTTTGTCGGACGACCGGCACGGGAAGATCCATAACGGAAGGAGTCAGGGGGTCAGAGATGACGACAACGGACGAAGCGACCGAGAAACGAGGGCCCACCTACATCGAAGAGCCGCGGGCCGCTCGCTGGCTGTTCGGGTCCAGCAGCGCCGCCTGGATCTGGCTGATTGCCAGGCTCTGGCTGGGCTGGGAGTGGTTCCAGTCAGGCTGGGGCAAGGTGTTCGGCGGCGACATCACCATCCGGTTCTGGGACTGGGGCGATCCGCAGTACAGCTTCACCGGTGACGCCAACATCGGATGGGTGCGGGCCAGCGGCGACACCGAGATCGGCGACGCGGTCGCCGGCTTCGCCGCCGGCGCCATCGAGGCGGCCGAGGGCCCCCACCCCGACGTGGCGTACGACTGGTATGTCACGTTCCTGGAGTGGATCCGCGACACCGCCTCGCCGGTGTTCGGGCCGATGGTCGCGATCGGCGAGGTGGTCATCGGCGCGCTGCTGATACTCGGCCTGTTCACAGGGATCGCGGCGGCGCTCGGCGCGGTGCTGAACTTCTCCTTCGTCTTCGCTGGCTCGGCCGGCGTCAACCCGGCGATGATCCTGGTGTCGTTCCTGATCATCCTCGCCTGGCGGAACGCCGGTTGGTACGGCTTGGACCGGTGGGTGCTGCCGGCGCTCGGGACTCCGTGGCAGCGGGGCCGGCTGTTCAGCAGGCGCCAGCACACCGAAGAAGCGACACCGGGCGACACCGCGCCCTGACCTGGCGTACGGGCGCGCCTGGCCCACGGGACGGGCGCGCCCCTCGTCGAGTCTCAGGACGCGGTCGCCTGCTCCTCGACCCGGCGGCGGACCTCTTCCATGTCCACGTCGCGCACCTTCTGGATCAGCTGTTCGAACGCCTGCTCAGGCAGCGCCCCGGGCTGGGCGTACAGCACGATATTCTCCCGGACGGCCATCAGCGTCGGGATCGAGGTGATCTGGAAGGCGGCCGCGAGCTCCCGCTCCGCCTCGGTGTCCACCTTGCCGAAGACCACGTCCTGGTGACGTTCCGATGCGCGTTCGAAAACTGGAGCAAACATCCAACAAAATCCGCACCAGGCGGCCCAGAAGTCGATGAAGAGGATCTCCGAGTTTTCGGTGACCTCGTTGAAGTTGTCCTTGGTGAGCTCGACGGTGGCCATCGGCATCCTTTCTGCTAATACCCTCTGGGGTATCCAACAGGGTGCAGCCGCGCCGCATTCCCCAGGGATACGCCCTGCACGGCACGCAGGGCCCGCCGGCCCTGCGGCCGGGGGCACTAGGTCCCTGGATCATGCCATGGCACGCCCAGACGATGGATGCATGGCAGAGCCGACTACCGAGGCACGGGGCATCCGTTCGGAGGCGGGTGCCGGCGGCTGGCCGCTTGGCCTGAGCGTTGGCACAGTCGCAGCAATGCTCAACTTCGAGATCATCGACCATCCGGTGTACAGCGGGCTGGAAGTGCAGCTGTTCGACGACGACGTGCACGGCTCCGGGGTGCTGGTCATGCTCGTTCGCAGGGGGGACGGGATGGTGGACGTCTACCATCAGCCGGGCCTGACGGTCGACCGCGGAGCGTACGGCGTCGGCGGCGGCCTCGGCGAGTGGATCGAGACCGTGATCGAGCCGGCGACCCTCGAGGTGACGCCGTTCGGAGTCCACGTCGATCTCCGCCTGCACGACAGCGTCGGCCGGACTATCGAGGTGCGGGTCGACGACCGCGGCGGCCGGCCGCGACGGCATGGTGCTCTGCTCGCTCCGGCCGGTGCGAGCGCCGAGCAACCGGGTTCGCTGCTGCTTGTGTGGATGAGACGGTTCGATCTGGTCCGGCGGACCAGATCGAGCCGCCCGCTGATACGGATCTGCGACGAGCCGGTCCGCACCGGCCGCCTGCCCGGCTCGTGGCTGCACCGCCGTCACCTGATCAAGTACGCCGCCGGGCTCGTGGTGGCCGAGGTCAACCCGGAGGGCCAGGTATCGTCCACCGGCTTCGACGGCACCCGGCTGGAGGCACCCGCCGCAGGCGACGAGTCGGTTCGGGCCTGGCTCGAGTTCACGCCGCCGCTTCCACCGCCCCACACCGTCGGCTCGGACACAGCCTCGCACGGCCGCTGGACGGTCGGGATCGCAGACCAGCCCGCCGTCGTAGGCGGCACCTGGACTGTCTCTCGTGACGGCGGGGTCGCCGCCCTTACCATGAATGTGACCCGGCCGTGGCGGCCGCGCAAGCTTCCGCCCTTGATGAGGCTCGTGACGACCGTGGTGCCGGTGTTCCGGAAGTGGCCGACGACATACCGGTGGCGCGCCGAGATTCCGGACGGCAACGTCGCTGGTGCGACCGCTCGGTGGGAGAGGATCGGTACCGGCTGGGATTCCTCCTACCGCCGGATCTCACGCTGAGGATGGAACGCCCGGTCTCACCCGTGACCTGCGCCCTCACGAGCGAGGCAGACCCGTGGCAGGGGGAACCACCGCAGCGCCTCGAACTCGTCGGACAGGCCGGTAGGCCCCTCGTCCAGATCGCGGTCGTCGCGCGCGGCGAGCAGTGCCCGGGCCTCGGCCAGGTAGCCGGCGAGCGCGTCCTCGCCGGCGCGCGTCCTCCGCTGCGGGTGGCGCAACCCGGCTACGGGGTCGAATGACACGTCGGCAAGCCGCAGCGGTGGTTCGGCCGGCCCGGCGCGGTGCTGCCACAGCCCGGTGTGCGGGTCGAACACGTAGTCCGGCAGCAGCCGGTGACCCCGGGTCGCCACCTCGTCCACCGCGTCGATGATGTAGTCGCAGACCGTGTCGGTGATGAAGTAGTTGAAGTTCACCCGGGCCCAGCCGGGCTTGATGCCGTCGCAACCCCTGCCTATCTCGTCCTCAAAGGCGTGCGACTGGGCATCGTCGATCTCCAGCAGCCGGTGCCCATACGGCCCGGCACACGAGCAGCCGCCGCGCGCCTGAATACCGAACAGGTCGTTGAGCACTGCGACCACGAAGTTGTGGTGCAGGTAGCGCGCACCATGCCTGACCCGGAAGGACACGATGGACAGCCTCCGAGCCTCCCGGTTGCCGAGGATCTCCAGCCGCGGGTTCCGCTCCCACCGGGCCAGCGCGCGGCGCCAGAACCGCTCCTCGCGAGCCTGGATCAACTCCGTTCCGACCGCCTCCTTGAGCGCGAAGACCAGCCCGGCGCGGATCGACTCCACGATCGCCGGCGTCCCACCCTCCTCGCGGGCGACGGGGTCGTCGAGATACCGGTGTCCCAGCGGGTCCACGTACAGCACCGTGCCGCCGCCGGGCACGGTGGGCACCGCGTTCCGGACGAGGTGCCGCCGCACTACGAGCACGCCGGGTGTCTGCGGCCCACCGACGAACTTGTGCGGCGACAGGAAGATCGCGTCATAGTGGTCGTCGGCTCCGGGCTCGGACTCCCTCATCCGGATCGGCACGTACGGCCCGGCGGCGGCGAAGTCCCAGAACGACAGCGCGCCATGCCGGTGCAGCAGCGCGGCGATACTCCGGGTGTCCGACAGGATGCCGGTGACGTTGGACGCGGCGGAGAAGCTGCCGATCTTGAGCGGCCGGTTCGCGTAGCGGACCAGCTGAGACTCCAGTTCACCCTGGTCGATGTGGCCGTCGGCATCCTCGGAGATCACGACGACGTCCGCGATCGACTCACGCCACGGCAGCTCGTTCGAGTGGTGCTCGAACGGGCCGACGAACACCACAGGCCGCTGGTCCGCAGGCACGTGATCGCGGAGCCGGAACCGTTCGGCCAGCCCGTCGGGAATCCGCAGTTCCAGAATCCCGACGAGCTTGTTGACCGCGGCCGTCGAGCCGGACCCGCAGAAGATCACCAAATCGTCGTCCGCCCCGCCCACCGCTCTACGGACCAGTTCGCGGGCGTCCTCCCGTAACCGGGTGGTCTGCAGCCCGGTTCCCGAGCTCTCGGTGTGCGTGTTCGCATAGCGGGGCAGCACCTGGTCCCGGATGAAGTCCTCCAGGAAGTCCAGCGACCGGCCGGAGGCGGTGTAGTCGGCGTAGATGATCCGGCGGGGTCCGTACGGCCCGTCGAGCACCTCGTCGTCGCCGAGGATCCCCGCACGCACCCGCTCCAGAAGTCCGGACGTCGGCGCGTTCGCGGCGGAACCCTCGATGCGAGTGACCTCACTGACCGCCATGGCTACCACTCCCGTAGCCATGGTAGGCGCCGGAGGCGCCTCGCGAGGCGACCCGTCAGCCCCGGCGCACCGGGATCTGCTTCGGCTCGTGCGCCGTCACTTCCTCCGGCAGCGCGATCCTGATCTCCAGGATGCCGTCCTTGTACGTCGCCGTGATGTCCGACTCGGTCACGGCCTCGGGCAGCGGCAGGGAGCGCGCGAACGTGCCACGGCGAAGCTCACGGCGGAGGTAGCCCTCCCCCTCCTCCTTCTCCTCGGTGCGCCGCTCCGCGGCTATCCGCAGCAGGCCGTCGGTCACGGTCAACTCGACGTCCTTGTCCGGGTCGATGCCCGGCAGCTCGGCTCGGATGACGAGCGTCGAGTCCTCACGGAACTCGTCGACCCGGATCACCTCATCGGCGAGCCCGGGCCACCGCTGCATCGCGCCCTGGAACGGCCATGACCGCGTCCACTCGTCGAACAGCCGATCCAGTCGGCTGAACACGTCGAGCGGCTCGATGCCCTTGGATTCCCTCCTGAGCAGGGCCACGCTTGTCACCTCCACTTTCAGTGTCGATCGGCGTGAACATCGGCTTTGATGCCGTCTCTTGGTTGGGTGAGTACCCGAGCGCGGCGCGGGCTAACGCGCAAACTCTGCACGAACCCCGAGCAGCCGGACGGGGCGCCGCGTTGCGAAGCGCTCCAGCGCCGCCAACGCAGCATTCTCGATCTCCGCTGCAGTCCCTGACGGGGTCTCCAGCGCGTGGCCGCGCGTCCGGGTGGTGAACGGCGCGTAGCGGACCTTGACCACGACTCGGGCTGCGGGCCGCCCCTCGTGCGCCACATCGTCGGCGACCTGCCGGGCCAGCTTGACGAGTTCGCGGCGGACCTCCTGCCAGTCGTCCAGGTTCTGCTGAAACGTCGTCTCGCGCCCGCGCGACCGAGCGACGTACGGCGTCGCGTCGACGTGCGCGCTTGCCCTGCCCCGAGCCAGCCCGACCAGCCATGGCCCTGTCATCGGCCCGAACTGTGCCGCGAGTAGTTGCGGATCGGCGCCGGCCAGCTCGCGGACCGTCCGGATCCCGAGCCCGGCGAGCCGGTCGGCCGTCTTCTTCCCGATGCCCCAGAGGGCGTCAGTGGGGCGGTCGCCGAGAACCTCGAACCAGTTCTCGCCGGTTAGCCGGAACACGCCGGCCGGCTTGCCGAACCCGGTCGCAAGCTTGGCCTGCAGCTTGTTCTCCCCGATGCCGACCGTGCAGTCGAGCTGCGCGGCGTCCTTGACGCGATCCTGGACAAGCCGCGCGACCGCTTCCGGGTCGTCGGTATCGACGCCGAGGAACGCCTCGTCCCAACCGAGTTGCTCCACGGTCGCCCCGAGCGTGCGAAGCGTGGCCATCACGGTCTCCGACACAGCCTCGTAGGTCTGCTTGTCCACCGGGAGGAAGACGGCCTCCGGGCAGCGGCGCGCCGCGGTCCGCAGCGGTAGGCCGGAATGCACGCCGTGCCGCCGCGCCTCGTACGACGCCGTGCTGACGACGCCGCGCTTGGTCGGGTCGCCGTCGCCGCCGACCACGACCGGCCGCCCCCGCAGCTCCGGGCGGCGCAGGACTTCGACTGCCGCCAGGAACTGGTCGAGATCGACGTGCAGCACCCAGTGGGTCACAGCTCATTGTCGGCCATCCGGCTCCGGTGCGCCCGCGGCGACGCCGCCCACGCGAGGCGCCTGGCCGGACACGAGGGCGAGCGCCTGGCGGGCGATCTCAAGCTCCTCGTTCGTGGGAACCACCAGCACCGCGACGGCCGCTCCCTCGGGAGAGATCACCCGGGTGTGTTTGCCGGGCGCCTCGTTGCGGGATTGGTCGATCTCGATGCCGAGCCGCTCGAGCCCGGACAGCGCGCGGGCGCGCACCGGGGCGGCGTTCTCTCCCACGCCCGCGGTGAACACCACCGCGTCCAGCCGGCCGAGCGCCGCGTAGTAGGCGCCGACGTACTTGCGCAGCCGGTAGCAGTAGACGTCGAGTGCGAGCCCTGCGTCCGGCTCGCCGTCCGCCGCCCGGCGCATGATCTCGCGCATGTCGTTCTCTCCGCACAGCCCGACGAGCCCGCTCTCCCAGTTGAGCGCGTAATCGACCTGATCGGCGTCGAGGCCTGCGGTACGGCGCAGGTGGGCAACGATCGCGGCGTCGATGTCTCCGCTGCGGGTGCCCATGACGAGCCCCTCAAGGGGTGTCAGGCCCATCGACGTGTCCACGCTGCGGCCCCCTGCGACCGCGGTGACGCTCGCCCCGTTGCCGAGGTGCGCCACGATCAGGTTCGTGTCCCGCGGATCGCGGCCGAGCTCCCGGGCGGCCTCACGGCTGACGTGGGCGACCGACGTCCCGTGAAAGCCGTACCGCCGTACCCCGTGGGTGGCCTGCCACTCGCGCGGCACGGCGTAGGTGTAGGCGTGCGGCGGAAGCGTCTGGTGGAACGCGGTATCGAAGATCGCGACGTGCGCGGCGTCCGGCAGGATCTTGCGGGCGACCTCGATGCCCGTGAGGTTCGCAGGGTTGTGCAACGGCGCCAGGGGAACGAGGTCCCTGATGACCGCGATCGCCTCGTCGTCGATCAGCACCGGGTCGGCGAACCGGTCGCCGCCGTGGACGACACGGTGCCCGACCGCCGCGAGCTCCGCGCCCGACAGGCTGGGGCCGGTCTCCGAGAACGCCTCGAGGATCGCCTGCAGCCCACTCTGGTGGTCGGGGATCGGGTGGTGGCGCGTGAGGTCGCCGCCGGCGCCGGAGTGGGCGAGCCGACCGACGTCCTCCCCGATCCGTTCGGCCAGCCCGCCCGCCAGCACCTGTCCTGGTCCGGCGTCGACGAGCTGGTACTTGATCGAAGAAGACCCGCAGTTAAGGACGAGGACGGCTCGCGGAGGCAGGCCGCTCGGTGTCGTCCGCATAGCGGCACAGTACTGTCCGCCGCACCGTCCCCCGGGCACCCTCCCGCGAGCGAGCAATCAGAGACCGCGAATCCCTGGTGGTGTGCCTGCCACTGCGCCAAGCTGGACACGACACCACCTCTGGAGGACGCCGGACGATGACCGAGCACGCGACCACCACCACCGAGACCGCGCCCGGCAGCGGGAAGCTCGATGCAGAAACGATCTCCCGGATCGATGCCTGGTGGCGGGCGGCCAACTACCTGTCCGTCGGGCAGATCTACCTGCTGGACAACCCGCTGCTACGCGAGCCGCTCACATCTGAGCACATCAAGCCCAGGCTGCTCGGGCACTGGGGAACGTCGCCGGGGCAGAACTTCGTGTACGCACACCTGAATCGCGCCATCATCGAACGTGACCTTGACATGTTCTACATCTGCGGTCCCGGCCACGGCGGGCCGTCCGTGGTCGCCGCAGCCTGGCTGGAGGGCACCTACAGCGGGATCTACTCCGACGTGAGCGAC
>CAZMXH010000022.1:16665-18517 GCA_964570165.1 uncultured Actinomycetes bacterium | reverse complement strand
ACGTCCGCCGCCAGGACCGCGTACCCCTCCATCACCGAGTTGTCGAACCGCGGCAGCGGCCACGGCGCCACCACGTCCTCTGTCAGGATGCAGCCATGCGCGTCCAGCAGTTGGACGTCGATCGGCGGGAGCGGCTGGACCGCCGACAAGATGTCTGACAGGTGATCGGCGACGCGTTTCACGCGACGTCATCCTCGTCTGGCAGCTTGGCGACGAACTCTCGCAAGAATGCTCGGAACTCCCGCCCCAGATCCTCACGCTCGCTGGCCAGCTGGACGGTCGTCCGCAGGTAGTCCAGCCGGTCTCCGGTGTCGTACCGGCGGCCGCGGAATATGACGGCACGCACTCCGCCGCCCTGCTCTTCCGGCGTGGTCGCGAGCACCTTGAGCGCGTCGGTCAGCTGGATCTCCCCGCCGCGGCCGGGCTGCGTCTCGCGCAGCACGTCGAAGACGGCAGGATGCAGTACGTAGCGGCCGATGATCGCCAGGTTGCTGGGCGATTCCTCCGGTGTCGGCTTCTCGACCAGGTCGACGACCTCCACCACGTCCTCTGCGGGGCCGGGCTGCACGGCCGCGCACCCATAGAGGTGGACCTGGTCCGGGTCGACCTCGATCAGGGCGATCACGCTGCCCCCGTACTCGCGCTGTATCTCCAACATCCGGGGCAGCAGCGGGTCACGGCGATCGATCAGGTCGTCGCCGAGGAGGACGGCGAAGGGCTGGTCGCCCACATGCCGGGCAGCACACAGGACCGCGTGCCCGAGCCCCTTCGGATCGCCTTGCCGGACGTAGTGCATGTCGGCGAGCACCTGCGATTTCTTGACGCGATTCAGCCGGGACTCGTCGCCCTTGGCCTCGAGCGCCTGCTCGAGCTCCCAGGCCCGGTCGAAATGGTCCTCGAGCGAGCGCTTGTTGCGGCCGGTCACGAGCAGGACATCCTCCAGCCCGGCAGCGACGGCCTCCTCGACCACGTACTGGATGGCCGGCTTGTCGATGACGGGCAGCATCTCCTTGGGGGTCGCCTTGGTGGCGGGCAGGAAACGGGTGCCGAGACCGGCGGCCGGAATGACCGCCTTGGTGATGCGCGTCATAGACCAACCTTAGTCTCGCAGGGCACCTGATCACGTCGTTGGCCGCAGGTCGTCACACGGGCTAGCGTGACCCATGGTGAGCTCTGGACGCACAGACGTCGCCGAAGCAAAGGCCGCCATGCGGCGACGCATTCGCGAGACGCGCTCGGCTCTCGACGCGACCGCCCTGGCGGAGGCGGGACGCGCGCTGCGCGACGTGCTCCTGGCGACACCCGAGGTCGCCGGCGCCCGCACCGTGGCGCTGTACGTGGCCGTCGGACGGGAGCCGGGCACGGGGCCGCTGCTCGAGGCGCTGTCCGAGCGCGGCGTTGAGGTCCTGCTTCCCGTCGTGCTACCGGACCTGGATCTCGACTGGGCCTACTACACGGGACCCACCGGCCTGGCACCAGCGGCGCGCGGACTGCTGGAACCGACGGGCGACCGGCTCGGCCCGGATGCTGTGACCTGGGCGGATGCCGTTCTGGTCCCCGGGATGGCGGCGGACCGCAACGGCTTCCGGCTCGGCCAGGGCGGCGGGTGCTACGACCGTGCGCTCGCCCGGGTGGCCGGGCGCGCGTTCACCTGCGTGCTGCTGCACGACGGCGAACTGCTCGACATGCCGTTGCCACGCGCCCCGCACGACGTGCCGGTGGCCGCCGCCGCCACTCCTTCGGGCCTGCACCGCCTCCGCTGACGCGGCGGTTGACCACGTTCAGCAGGCCTACCCACGCAACACGAGGTCCGCGTGCATGCCGCGGTGAGGGTAGGCCTGCTGAACGTGGT
>CAZMXH010000022.1:3256-16655 GCA_964570165.1 uncultured Actinomycetes bacterium | reverse complement strand
CGGGGGCGTTTCACCCGTGCACGATGGCCTACCCCCCACACCCGTGGCCCGGGTGCCGGCCGCGGGGCGGGCCGCCCGGCTCACCGGGCACAACCGCCGTGGTCAACCGCCGCGTCCCTCGGTCACCCGGGGTATCAGCTCGAGCGTGCTCGTGGCGGCGGCACGGATCGCGGCCTCGTTCCAGCGCATCGGCAGGGTCTCGCCCGCGCGCCACAGGTCCGTCTGGTCCGCGTAGTGCTCGTGGTACGGGTGACCGCTGATGCCGGTGAGGTCGATCCATCGCGAGGCGTTCAGGTCGGAGAGGTCGACGACCATACGCATGGACGGAACCCAGATCGTCTCGAAGCCATCGGGCGGGTGCCACGCCGTCGCCTGCACCGTCGCCAGCCCGCCGCCCACGGCGAAGGGTCCTCGGTTGAACAGCCGCTCGATCGGGCCGATGCCGGAGGTTCCGAACGTCTGATCGGTCAGCGTCAGGGCATGCATCCGGCCCCAGGACCAGTTCTTCGGGTCCTTGCCCTGGCGGCGGGTCATCTCGTCACGGGCCTCGCGGGCCGCCTGCTCCAAGATGTCGTCCCGCCTCTCGACGACTGCGGTCTTCACGTCGTCCCAGTACGGATCATCCGGCCGCTGGAGCATCGCCCCTACGACCTCGTACCAGCGGCCGCCCCCGGCCGGCCACAGGTCCTCCGGGAGCTCATCGTGGAACGTCAGCGCCAGCAGGCTCGCCCACAAGGCGTTGAAGTACGCCGCCTCCGCGGAGTCGGGTCTCTGCGAGTAGTCCCACTCGCGGAGGAGTTCGACGCCGTCGCCGTAGTAGGCGCCGAGGTCGTCCGGTTCGGGCAGATACGGGATGAGCACCTCGGCCATCGCGTTGTGCGCGTCCATCTGGATGCTCGCCATCTCGCCGACGTCGAGCGGCCCCGACTGCTCGATAAGCTCCGTGATGCGGGCCGCGCGATAGCCGTAAGCGGGGTCGGGCGTCAGCTCGAACGGGTACTCCGGCGAGGTCACCGGCTGGTTGGCAGTCACGATGTAGCCCTCATCCGGGTTGAAGACGCTGGGCAGCCCGTCGAACGGGACGTAACCGATCCACTCGTGCTCGTCGGTCCAGCCCGGGGCCGGCCACCGCCCGTCCCCCTCCGACCGCACCGGGATCTTGCCGGGCGTCTGGTAGCCGATGTTCCCGTCGACGTCCGCGTACACCAGGTTCTGTGCCGGCACCTCGAACAGCGCGGCGGCCTCCCGGAACTGGCTCCAGTTCCGCGCGGCATTGAGCAGGAACAGCGCGTCAGCGGTACGTCCCGGCTCCAGGGCGGTCCACCGCAGGGCCACCGCGTACTCCGCACCGCTCGGCAGCTCGTTCTCGGTGGCGGCCGGAGCGCTGTGCCGGAGATCCGCCAGGTCCTCCCCGTGGTCCGACAGGAGCGGCCCGTGGCGCGTGGAGCGGATCGTCACCGTGCGGTTCTCGCCGCCGGCCACCCGGATCGTCTCTCTTCTGACATCGATCGGCCGCCACATGTCGCCAACCCGGTAGCGGTCGCCGTCGACCTGCTCGAGGTACAGGTCGGTGACGTCGGCACCGAGGTTGGTGAACCCCCACGCGATCCGGTCGTTGTGGCCGATGATGACGCCAGGAACGCCGGAGAAGGTGAACCCTGTGACGTCGAACGGGCACTCCGCGGTGAGCTCCCGGCAGTGCAGGCCAGCCTGGTACCAGATCGAGGGCATCGCCGGCGCGAGATGGGGGTCGTTGGCCAGCAGCGGCATGCCCGTCTCCGTCCGCGTCCCGTCGACCGCCCAGGCGTTCGAGCCGATCCCCGCGCCGGCGCCGAGCAGTTCTGGCACAGAGCGGATCGCACCGGCCGCGGCCCGCACTGCACGCAGCGCCTCTTCGGGCAGCGGCTCCCCGTCAGGGCCCACCGGGTCCGGAGGCGGGCCGGACGGGAGGTACTCGTCGGCCACGGTCGTGGGGTGCTCGTCGTATGGGTAGTCCGGGTAGAGCTGCTCTACCCGGTCCACGGGCAGTTCTGCCGCGAGCAGCGCCCGCTCGATCTCCTCCTCCATGTTGCTGCGCAGGTCCCAGGCCATCGCCTTGAGCCAGGCGAGGGAGTCTACGGCGGACCAGCGGGCCGGCGAGTCGTCGCCGCCGGTCAGGCCCAGCAGGGTGTACGCCAGCCCGAGCTCACCACCGGATCGCCCGTCGAGCCAGGAGTTCACGCCGTCCGCGTACGCCTGAAGGTAGCGTCGCGTGGGAGGCTCCAGCAGCGGCAGTTCCTCCCGTGCCACGTCCCGCCATCCCATGGCGCGTATGAACGCATCGGTTCCCGCCTGTGCCTCACCGAACAGCTCCGCGAGCCGGCCCGAGGTCACGTGGCGGCGGAAGTCCATCTCCCAGAAGCGGTCCTGGGCGTGCACGTAGCCCTGCGCGCGGAACAAATCCTCCGCGGTGTCGGCGTAGATGTGCGGGATCCCGTTCTCGTCGCGCAGCACCTCGACGCTGGCCTGCAGGCGGGGAAGCTCCACCGTGGCGTCGTACGTCGGGAACGGGCGCCGCACCGACCAGATGGTGAACGCCGCTGTGGCGATCACGACGAGGACCACCAGCCCGGCCAAGACGGACAGCCCCAGCGCGATGCGGCGACGAGTCACGCCGATCAAGGGTAGGTGAAGCGGCGCACCGTCCCGTGGCGACCCCGCCCGGAAGAGGAAGACACCGACACCGCTGTGACCTGCCGCCGTGGACAAATGGGCCCTCGACAACGCATCATTAGCAGTCAGAGTCTGCGAGTGCTAACGGACTCCCTATGCCGCGGAAGGAACGAACCGTGCCCACGTACCAATACACCTGCACTGACTGCGGTGAACGGCTCGAGGTCGTGCAGCAGTTCTCCGACGACGCGCTGACCGTGTGCCCGTCGTGCCAGGGCCGGCTGCGCAAGGTCTTCTCTGCCGTCGGGATCGTTTTCAAAGGTTCCGGGTTCTACCGCAACGACAGCCGTGCGGCGGCGAACGGAGCCCCCGGCTCGTCCAAGGGGAAGTCAGACACCGCAGCCGAGAGCGCATCCTCCGGAACCGGCAAGGACGGTTCCTCGAACGGCAAGGCCGATGCCGGCGCGGCCACGTCCACGACGAGCGCCGCTACCACTTCGTAGGCGACAGGGCAACGACGAGAGCATCCACACCTAGCCGAGCCGCCGCCGCGACATGAAAGCGGCCTGTGGAAAACCACTGACGGGACGCGTCCGCGTCCTACCGTCGTGGCCATGGACCTCCGTCGCTCGGCGCTCCATCGCCGGCTGGCGCACCTGCTGCGCACCGTGCAGTGGCACCGCCGGCTCGTCGCCGCCGGACTGGCCGCAGCGGCGGTGGCGCTCACGCTCCACGCCGCCGAGCCGTCCCCTCCCGCCACCGCGCCCCTGCTCGTCGCCGCTCGCGACCTGCCGGGCGGGACGCTGCTCGCGGCGGATGACCTGGAGATCGTGGACGTGCTGGCCGGCACCGCACCCGATGGCGCGCTGCGCGATGCCGCAGGCGCCGAGGGTCGGCTGCTCGCGGCGCCCGTCCGATCCGGCGAGGCGGTCACGGATGTCCGGCTGCTGGGGCCGGCGCTTCTGGACGGCTGGGGCGACGGTCTGGTCGCCTCTCCCGTCCGCGTCGCCGACCCGGGCGTGCTCGAGTTCCTGCGTCCTGGAGACCGGCTCGACCTGATCGCCGTACCGGTCGACGGCACGGCTGGAGCCACTGTGGTCGCATCCCAGGTGCCGCTGTTGACCGCGCCACCGGGCGGGGAGACGGGCGTGCTCGCCGACGGCGCACTCCTGCTCGTCGCGGTAACGCGGGACCAGGCCGTAGCTCTCGCCGAGGCCGGAGTGACGTCTCGGCTCTCGGTGGTGCTCCGACGGCGAACGGGGCCGCGACGAGTGTCCGCTGCTAGTCGAGGTCGCCGTGCTCGATCCGGGCGAGCCGCTGATCCCGTACCAGCAGGTCCGTTTCGATCTCCGGCGTGCCGCTGCCCGGCACCAGGGAGGCGAACACGCCCGTGATGTCCCGTTGGCTGATCATGCCCACCAGCCTGCCGTCCTCGACCACCGGCAGGTGACGGATCCAGTGCCGGGCCATGGTGCGGGCGGCATCGCGTAGCGGGGTGTGGGGGGTCGTCGTGATGACGTCCGAGGTCATCACGTCACCCACCGTGATGCTCGCGAGATCCTTGCCGGCCGCCACCGTACGGAGCACGTCACGCTCGGTGATGATCCCTACGATCTTCCCCGCGTCGACGATGACGAGCGAGCCGGTCTGCTCGCGCCACATCAGTTCGGCGGCTCCGACCAGCGACACCGTGGTAGCGTCCGTGACCGCTGGCTTGCTCATGATCTCGGCAACAAGCACACCCCAAGCGTAGCCCTGGCGCCGCCCGTTGCGCGTTGCGTTTCTTCACAGCGCCGGTGGCCCGCGGTTCACTGGAACCTACATCTCCGGCGCTCCCGCCCGGGCGAGCCGCACCGCCTGCCGAAGGGCGTCCACGGCCCTGGGGCCGGGATCATCCAGCAGCAGCGCCGCGGCGAGTTCGCTCACCGACTCCTCCTCGCTGCGCCGCGCGCCGTCCGAGTCGATCCAGCGTGCCAGCGCCGCAAGCTCGCGGCCCGTGTACGCCGAGATATCACGCCCGCGCAGCACCTGGAACGGTGGTGCGCCGCGCTCCGTCGGCCGCTGTTCTCCCGCGCCGTCGCGTTCGTGTTCACCCTCGTCGAGGGGCAGGTCGGAGATGCCTGCGACGACGTCAGCCTCGGCCGCGGCCCTGGCCCAGTCGTAGGCGTCGGCGTCTGCCACCGCCTTCGCGTAGGCGTCCACCAGGCGCGCGTTCTCGCCGTCCGGGTCCGCAGCCCACGCCGCCGACCAGACCCGGTGGACCGCCCAGCCCAGCCGGGCCAGCTGCGCAGGACGGATCCGGTCCCGCTCCCGGGCGCTCGGCATCGCGGCGTACGCCGGCCCGTCGGTCTCGACCGCGAGCACGAACCGGTCACGCCGCTTCGGGTGCCGCACCGCCACATCGATCCGGCTGGGTCCCGTGCCGTATCCGACGACGACCGACGCGCCCGCGGCTCGCAGCCGCCGGGCTACGGTCAAGGCCAGGGCGTCACCGCCACCGGCGTGGGGCTGCGGCGGCGGCGCCTTCGCGTAGGCCAGGAAGTCATGCAGTGCCCGGGCACCCGGGGTGACGAGGCGCCGCGGGCTCAGATCGCCCGCCCCGAAGCAGGACACCACCGTGGTGCGTTCCCGCGCCCGTGTCGTCGCGGCGATCAGCCGACGGTCGCCGCCCGGGCGGTCCAGCGCACCGAACCGGTACAGGATCCTGCCGTCCACCGACCGGCCATAGCCCAGGGTGAGAATGATCGCGTCCCGCACGTCGCTGGCCGCCCGGTCGACGTCCTTGACGAAGAAGGGCTCCTCGCGGTCCTCGCGCAGGAACGGCGCCACGTCGGGGGACCTCACGAGCGCGGCGCGGAGCGCGCTGTCGATCCGAGCCGCGTGAGGCTGGCTCAGCGTGATCACGCCGAGGCTCTCATGCGGTCGGGTCCGAGCATGCTCGAACACCAGCTCAACCACGCGCTCGACCTCGGAAGCGGAACTGTCGGCCCCCCCGGCAGGGACGAGCTCGTGCCGGAGCCCGGACGGGCCGCCGACGCCGGGCGGCACCGCCAGCCTGTCGCGGTAGAGCCCGCGGGCCGCGAACCCCACCAGCCGGTCGTCACGCACCCGGTACGCAGTGGTAAGCGGCAGTCGCGGCAGCGCGTCGGCCAGCGCGTCCGCGACCGACGGCGGCTGCTCCGACCACTGGTCGGCGAACGGGTCGGGTGCCGACTTCTGCTCGTCCTGCTCCCCTGCCGGCTGCACGGCCGTCGTGAACTCCGGCAGCATCAACTGCTCCTCGTCGCCGAACAGCACGACACGGTCGGCGCGCGCGATCGACGGCACCGCCTGAGACGGCTCGAGGAGACCAGCGCCTTCGATGATCGTCACGTCGAACAGGCGGCGCGGGGGCAGCACCTCCGCCGCCCGGAGCGGTGGCATCACCCAGCACGGAACCGCGGCCAGCGTGACGTCGGGCGCCGCCGACACCAGGTCCCGCAGCGTGCCGGGTGCCGTCCCAGAGCTGGCGAACTGGGAGACGACCGCGGCCTGCCCCTCGTGGTCGGCGCACACTTCGGCAAACCGCCGTGCGCGGCCCGCGAGGACGCCGGCCGTCGCCGCCGTGAGGGCCTTGGCGTCCGAGGCACGGAACTCCGCCAGCCGCCGGTCGTGCACCGCGGGATCGAACTCCCGCAGCACGGGGTCCTCCTCCCGCCACATCTCCAGCAGCGACGACTGCCAGGCATAGGCGAATGCCGCCTCGGCGTCGTCCGGCGACGGGTTCTGCCGGCGCAACTCGTCCAGCAGGTCCGACAACCCGGCCGACACCAGCGTCGACCGCAGCTCGGCCAGCTGCGGCAACGCCACGAGCGTGTCTTGGGCCCGGGCGAGGCGGGCGAGACGGTCGGCGAGCTCGGGGAAGCTCAGGTCGGCCAACTCGGCCATGGCGCTGTCGGCCTGCTCCAGCAGCGCGAACCTGGACCGGACGGTGGCAACGGCCTCGACAGCGGCAGGCAGGTGCGGCCCGGTGCAAGGCTGCCGTGAGTCCCGCGCCCGCGCGCGCCAGTGCCGCAGCTGCTCGTAGACGTCGTACAGCCGAGCATGCAGGTAAGCACGGCTGCGGCGGCCGGCGGCTCCGGGCTGCCGCAGCAGGCCGCGCGCCTCGAGACGGAGCCGCCGCCGGGCGAGCATGCTGGGCCGGGCGACGTATGATGCGCGGTGCCGCCGCTCGGCGGTCGCCGCCAGATACTCTCCCAGCGGCGCTGTCCAGATCTCCGGCTGGAACTCTTCGCTGGTCTCGGCGACGGCGGTCAGCAAGTCGACCGTGTCGAACGCCTCTGAGGTGGTTCTCGGCGCTGTGAGCCCAGCCTCCACTGCCGCGCGCGTCACCGCATTGCGCAACTCCGGTTGCGCTGTCGTACGCAGCTCACGGACCGCCGACCGGAGCTCATGCGCTGCCTCCGCCGTCGGGACGGTGGCGTTCGCCCACGGCGAGTCTTCGGCGCCTGGTGCGAGACCGCCCAGTTCGATGAACGTACGCAGCTTGATGCGGAGGGCCTCGCGGGTGCCGATGCCCAGAAGGTCGAGCTTGTCGCGCTGGATCCGCGCCGAGGTCCGCGCTTCAGCATCGGCCGCGGCGACCGCCGCCATCACGTCGTACGCGCTGCATCCCCACGGGTCGCGCCGGCGGTGCACCGCATCGAGGTAGCTCCGCAAGGTCGCGTCGTCGGCGGGACGTCCGGCGATCGGTCCGGACGGTGCTGCCGTGGGCCCGTCCTCGCTGCGGGCGGCGTCGAGGCGCCCCGCACGGTCGATAACCGCCCGCACGGTGTTCGCCGACGGCGGCCCGCTCGCGACATCCAGCACCACGTCTTCCAGGCCCGCCTCGGTGAGCCGTCCGATCAGATCGCACAGCGTGGCCCGGTGGTGGCCCACCACCAGCACCCGCTGCCCGCGAGCAGTCAGTTCGGCGACGATGTTCGCCACGGTCTGGGTACGGCCGGTGCCTGGCGGTGCGTCGACGCGCAGCTGCCGACCCGCCGCGACAGCGGCCACGACTCCCGTTTGGGCCGCATCCGCATCGTGGACCAGGTGAAGGGGATGGACCGTCGACGCTGGCTCGGCGTCCCGCAACTTGCGCGCGGCAGCCCTGTCCCCGGCGATGGCGGCGATAACGTCATGGCTGGCGAGATCGCTGCCGAACGCCGTGACGTCGCGCGAGGCGAGCAGCGGCTCCGTCGCGAAGGTGCCGATGACCGCCCGGTGTGAGATCGAGAATCCGTCGACGACATGGGCGGGCGCGAACTCGTACAGCCGCTCGACGACCACCGGATAGCGCAGCTCGCCGGACGCATCGCACAGGTCACGCCGGTCGAACCGGAGGCCCAACTGGCTGTCGAGCGCATGGAGCAGGACGGGGTTGACCATGACCTCGGTGGCTGCCTGGAGGACGAAGTCGGTCTCGGCCGGATCGCGGG
The DNA here is from genome assembly GCA_964570165.1 of uncultured Actinomycetes bacterium. Classification (GTDB taxonomy): domain Bacteria; phylum Actinomycetota; class Actinomycetes; order Jiangellales; family Jiangellaceae; genus JBMCTR01. The sequence goes on along the minus strand of CAZMXH010000022.1, from coordinate 8,544 downwards.
CGGCTATGGTGACCTGCCGGAGCAGCACGGGCGCATTCGGCCGATGCACTGCGAACGGGTAGGACCAGGTCGCGATGCCGATCGCCAGCTTCGCGGCGTCGATGCCGCGGTCCTGGCTCAGCTCGCGCGCCTTGTCGCGGATCGCCCGCGCCGACCGCAGCGCCGGCGAGCGCAGCGGCTCGTGGGGGAAGAGCCGCGAGACCGCGACGGGGTCGCCGTCGAGCAGCTTCTTGCGGCTCTCTGGCTCGGCGGTGGCCAGGTCCAGGGTCCCGTGCTTGAGCTCGCGAAAGTTCAGCAGCGGGTCACGGCCTCCCAGGGCGGCCAGTTGCTTCGCCCACTGCGCCGACGCCGCCGCTACGCGCTCCCTGCGGGGCAGGGCGTCGGCGGGCGCCGGCGACCATCGCTCATGCTCGGCCGCCGGCGTGGGGATCGTCTCGCGCACCGTCATGACCAGGCGCTCCGCCGAGGCTGTCTCACCTGGCTGAGGTTAGTCATGGCAGCGGCAGACTTCGTGGAGGCGCGGCCGATGGCCGGCGCAGCACCCGATCGGTCCCTTCTGGTCCGATTCGGGGAGTGCCGACACGCCGGACCGAGTTGTACGGACCGGTGGCCGCCTTTAGAGTGTCTCCCGACTCCTGGGGAGGGCTTGTGAAGCTACTTGCGGATCTGCCGGCAGTCGACGTAGAGGAGCCTCCTCATCGCCCTGCTCTAGCGATTCTGGGCGGTGCGTCCGTCCTGGTCATCATGCTGGCCGTGGGGCTCGCCCTGGTGCTGTCCGGTGGCGGCGAAGGGGACGGTCCCCCCGGCGGCAGCGAGATTCCGGCCGCAGCAGAGGCCCAGGATCCGGAGGCGACGATCGATCTGGAGAGCTGGACCACCGAGGTGGGCGCGGCATGCCGCGCCGCGGCGTCCGAGCATCCGGTTCTGAGGCATCCCGACGAGGCGCCGGTGGCCGAACTCGACACTGCGGTGCGGGCATTGACCTCGTCCGTGCGAGAGATCCCGCTGCCGACCGCCGAGGACCCCCGGGCCTCCGCCTTGAACGTGGTCGCCAGGGGCGACGAGGCCGAACAGGCGTGGGACGGCATCGCGGTGCAGGAGCGGGAGGAAGTGTCCCGCGCCGAGCTCAACCACGCTACGGGCTCGACGAAGGCCTTCGTGAGCGCCCTGATCGACCTCGGCGCGGAGTGCAACATCTTCTTCGACTGACGCCCCGGTTGATCACGTTCAGGAGGCGCAGCCCTGCCGGACCATGGCTGCGGGCCTGTTGCAGCGTGGCTGCGCCTCCTGAACGTGATCAACCGGCGAGCTGGCGTACTCGAGGGGCGACCACGTCTCGGGCCAGCGCCGCGACCGGACGTCCAGCCCTTCGTCCGTCCGTCACCAGGCCTGCCAGTTCCGCCACCCCGGCGACGATCGCTGTACCCGCACCCGGCGCCAGCCGGAGGTAGTAGTCGAATCCGCACTCGTCACAGTGCTCCATGGGCAGGAAGCCTAGGAATCGGGGAAGCGCGCGCGCTCGCGAGGGTTGACGTCACCGCAGGCTCTGGGAGGATGCGCCGGTGAGCCGACCGAGCCGCCACCCGAAGAAGAGCAAGAAGCGAAGCCCAGCGCGCCCCTCCACGCCGCATACCCTCGACGCACTGCTAGCCGAGGCGGTGCGCTCATGGCAGCCGCTTGTCACGGCCACCGATCCGCTCGAGGCGGAGGTCATCAGCTCCGAGTTCCTGGACATCGTGCGCAGCCCGGACTCCGTGGGCACCGTCGAGCTGGGGCGCGGCCTGGTTTTCGACGTGCTTCAGTTCGCCGCCGGTCAGGGCTCCCCGGCGGCGGTGGCCCTCGCGCGCGGGCTCGCGGCCATCGCCACGACGGAAGAGGAGCGCGCGAAGGCCCGCGATGTCGCCGACGCACTCGTCGCCTCGGGGCTGCCGGATCCAGCCTGGGCAAGAGTCATCGGACGCCCGTCGCCGGGCCGAAGCTGGATCATGTCCGACGCGTACGGGGACGCATCCAACGTCGCCATCGAGTTCAGCTATGGCGAGGACCGGCACCTCCTTCTCAATCTGATCGACTTCAGCCTGCTGGGCGGCTGGGCCAAGGACATCTTCGTGACGTGGGATCCGGACGAGACACTGGGCATGCTGCGAAGCGCCGCCGCCGACAGCGACGGACTGGTCACCGTTGAGGAGGCCGAGCCGAGCGAGTCCGCCGCGCTGGTCAAGAAGGCCGTCGCCGCCGCCGATGCCCTCGCACGGACAGAGCCGGACGGCACATTCCGGTCGTACCGCGCTCTGGCTCTCGCCCGATGCCGGCTGTTCCCTGCTACCGATGGCGTCGGACCGTCCGACGGCTTCGTCGAGATCTCCGACGGCGAGCGCTCGCGCCTCGCGGCGGATTTCCTGGCCTCTGCCGAAGCGCGCGACCTTCCAGCCGCCGCCGGGCGTTGCACCCGGCTGATCATCGAGTACGGCTGCGCGTACGACCACGGCAAGCCGCTGCGGGTCAGCCCGACGAAGATGGCTGACTTCCTGCACGGTTGGCTGCCGCAGCAGGGGATGCTCGACGACGAGCACCGCGCCGCACTGCCCGCGTTCGCCAGAGCATGGGCCCGGTGGGCAGCCGCGCAGACGGCGTTACCGGCCGCCGCGGCGAGCCAGCTTGCCGACGCGGTGGACGAGATGGTCCACGACGACAGGGTCGCCGACCTTGGGGCGGGTCCAGCCACAACGCACCAAATCAAGATCAGCATCCGCGGTGCGAAGCCGCCGATCTGGCGCCGGCTCACGGTGCCGAGCACGACGACGCTCGGACGGCTCCACGACGTGATCCAAGCCGCCTTCGGCTGGCATGACCACCACCTGCACAGCTTTCTGGTCGGTGGCCGAAGCTACGGTCCGGCAGCCTCGGAAGCCGATCCAGACGTCCCGGCAGACGACCACGATGAGTCGGGGGCGACCCTCGACGACGTTGCCCCCGAACCTGCCGACAGGATCGGTTATGTGTACGACTTCGGGGACATCTGGGAGCACGACATCATCGTGGAGCGAGTCGGGCCGTACGACGGCACCCCGCACGCCGTCTGCCTCGCCGGCCGCCGTGCGGGCCCACCGGAGGACTGCGGTGGCATCCCGGGGTACGCCACACTATGCGCCGCGCTGGAGAACCCGGACGACCCTGCGCACGCCGAGCCCTTGGAGTGGCTGCGGGACGTCCATGGCGAGTTCGACCCCGCGGCGTTCGACCGGAAGGAGATCAACAGGCGGCTGGCGACGATGACTCTCGTGCGCTGACCGAACACCGCCAGGTCACCGGGTTCGTTGCGCGGCCGCGGTACCCTGGACGCCGGTTGCCCTCGTAGCTCAGGGGATAGAGCACCGCTCTCCTAAAGCGGGTGTCGTAGGTTCGAATCCTACCGAGGGCGCACTTGTGATGTCTCAAGTCATCCCGGACGGCCGTACCCCCAGTACCACTGGGTTCGGTCGCCTTTTGGGTTTTCAGCGGCGTGCGGGTCCTGGGGCCGTCCGGTGGGCTGGTAGCGCTTGGCGAGGTGCACGTGCGCATCACCGGCAGGGCGTAGCGGAGCCGTGCCCGCCGATCCCAGCTGATCCGCGTGCCCTCGGGAAGACCGCGCGCGTGCGCCACGGTGGTCAGTCCGCTGCCTCGCTCAGCGCGCGACCGCCGACGTAGCGGTGTCCCTCCTCCCCGCCGAGGGCTCGAGCGAAATTCGGGGGGATGACGAGGTCGGAGCGGTCCAGTTGGTGTACTGCGGATTTCTTCAGGCCCATGAGTCCCGCGTCCAGTCCGCCACGCAGGATGTCAAGGACGTTCTCCACACCGGCCTGTCCGTTGGCCGCCATCCCCCACAGGTAGGCACGACCAATGAGGACGGCCCTCGCTCCCATTGCCAGCGCCTTGAGGACGTCGCTGCCGCGACGGATGCCGCCGTCCATGAGGACCTCGATCTGGTCTCCGACGGCGTCGACGACGGCCGGCAGAGCGCGGATGGCCGCTGGGGTGCCGTCCAGGTTGTTGCCACCGTGGTTCGACACCGAGATCGCGGTGGCCCCGGTGTCAACCGCCGCCCTGGCGTCATCAATGCGGGTGATTCCCTTGATCATGAACTGCCCGTCCCACTGCTCACACAGCCACGCCAGGTCAGCCCATGTGGGCTGCGGGGTCTGCATCCACTCGCCGTAGGCATCGAAGAACCCGATGTTCTCTCTGCCGGGAACGGACATGTTGGGGACCGTCAGCTCCGGTGGGCGCAGTGTCTTGGCGTATTCCCACAGGTAGGAGAACTTGCCACCGAGGATGATCTCGGGCGCGTAGCGGATCATCGTCCGCAAGTCCATCCGGCTCGGGATCTGCGGGCTACCCCAGTCGCGGCCGTTGGCGAAGACCCAGTCGAGGGTGACGATGAGACCCACCGCGCCGGCCTTCTTCGCCCGTTGGATCCGGTGCAGAATGTCGTCTCTCGACCCGATCCAGTATGTCTGGAAGAAGGTCTGGGGGTTGGCGACGACGACCTCCTCGATCGGCTTGCTGCCGAACCCGCCCAAACCCATGGGTACCCCGCGATTGGCGGCGGCCCTGGCTACCGCGAGCTCGCCGTCGGGGTGAACCGCCTGGACCCCGGTGGGCGAGATCATCACCGGGAAGGAGAAGTGCTGACCCATGACCGTCGTGGACAGATCCCTCTCCGCCGGCAGGTCGACGATGTGCGGCGCAAGGCCGAGCTCGCTGAACGCCTTGATGTTGTCCTGCAGAGTGGTGCCCGCCTCCGAGCCCGCGACGAGGGCCAGGTAGACCGACTTCGGCAACCGCTTGCGGGCGCGGCGCTGCGCCTCGAGGACCGTTTCGAACCAGCCGTCAGCCATGATTCCTCCCGTTCGCCGGTCGGACCGGCGTGTCGTTGCGTCCGTCGTGGCCGGTACTCCGACCGGATGTCACGAGGTGAAGATCCGCGTGAGGGCGGGGGCGGCGTAGCAGTGCTGGCGGGTCCGTTCCAGACGTCCCCGACCCAGGCGGGCGAGATCGTGGGCCCTCGAGCAGGATGTCCCGCCCGGCGGCGACCGCGGCAAGCTCCAGTTCGCGCTCGCGTCCAACCACGCGGTCGCCGGCGCGTTCACGTGTGCGCGCGACGGACCCGTTGTCGCTGCTGGAAGGCTCGGTGGGCGTCTCTTCCGTCGTCATCGTCATCCTCGGCGGTGCCGGCGGTGTTCCGGGCGGCCCCCCACAGCGCGTTACTGCCTACGTCGTGGTGAACCCGGCGGAGACCCTACGAAAGG
>CAZMXH010000022.1:0-3246 GCA_964570165.1 uncultured Actinomycetes bacterium | reverse complement strand
GGGCCTCGTCGGAGGCGAGGAACAGGATGGCGTTGCTGATGTCGATGGGCTCGGCGAGGGCGATCGGAAGGGCGTGGAAGCTCGGGAACATCTCGCGGAAGTCCTGCTCGGTCGGCTGTTCTTTATCTGGCATGAAGAGCCGGTAAAGGGCTTCGTTGAGCACCATGTCGGTCTCGACACCGGTCGGGTGGATGGTGTTCACGCGGATGTTGTGCGGTCCCAGCTCCAACGCCAGCGTCCGCATGAGACCGACGACGGCATGCTTGGCCGCGGTGTAGGCCCCGACGTTGGGTGTTCCCTTGAGGCCCGCGGTGGAGCTGGTGATCACAATGGAGCCGCCGCGACCGCCGTCGATCATGTGCGGGGTCGCCGCCTTGATGGTGTGCCAGACCCCGGTGAGGTTGGTGTCGATGACGTTGTTCCACTCGGTCGGGGTGACCTCGTGGGTTGGCGTGCCGAAGGTGAAGATGCCGGCGTTGGCACTGACGATGTCCAGCCGGCCCAGCTGCGCCACACCATCATCGACGGCCTTCCTCGTCGCCTCGAAGTCCCGCACGTCGGCCTTGGTGGCCACGATCCGCCGGTCCAGCGCCTCCACCTGCCGTACGGTCTCGGCGAGATCCTCCTCGGTGGCGGCCTTGTAGGGGACCGTCTCCAGCGGTTCGCAGATGTCCACGCCGATGATGTCCGCGCCCTCTTCGGCGAACCGCAGCGCGTGGCTGCGTCCCTGTCCGCGGGCCACACCGGAGATGAACGCGACCTTGCCCTCCACTCGTCCTGCCATGGTTCACTCCTTCGTCGTAGAGACGCTTACGGCGTCGGGACGTCGAGCAGGTTCACTTCGCGCCGCTGCCCGCGTCCACCTGGAAAGTGACGCCGGTGATGTACCGGCCCTCGTCCGAGGCCAGGAACAGCAGTGCGTTGCTGATGTCGACGGACTCCACCCACGGCACCGGGAGCGCATGCATCGCTTGCGACGGCACAGCCAGATCGTCCCGCCCGGGGTTCTCCAGGTCGGGCCGGAAGAGGCGGTAGGCGGCCTCATTCATGATCATGGGAGTGTCCACCTGCGTAGGGTGGATGCTGTTGACCCGGATGTTGTGCGGCCCGAGTTCGAGCGCGAGGGTGCGCATGAGCCCCACCACGCCGTGCTTGGCCGCGGTGTAGTGCGCGATGTTGGCGTAGGTGCGCAGCGCGGCCATGGAGCTGGTGAGAACGATCGAGCCGCCGCGGCCCCCGTCGATCATGTGTGGAATGGCCACCTTGCACGTGTGCCAGACGCCGGTGAGGTTGATGTCGAGCATTCCCTGCCAGACGTCACCGGGTATCTCCCAGGCGCTGTAGGGGCTCGACCCGATGCCGGCGTTCGCGCTGACGATGTCGAGCCGGCCCAGCTGGGCCACGCCGTCGTCCAATGCCGCCTTCAAGGCGTCGTAGTCCCGCACGTCGGCCTTGGTGGCCACGATGCGCCGGTCCAGCGCCTCCACCTGGTGCACCGTCTCCTCGAGGTCCTTCTCCGTCGGGCCCGGATAGGTGACGAACTCGATGTCCTCGCAGATGTCGACGGCGATGATGTCCGCGCCCTCCTCGGCCAGCCGGACCGCGTGGCTGCGGCCCTGCCCGCGCGCGGCGCCGGTGATGAAGGCGACCTTGCCCTCCACTCGTCTTGCCATGTCCATCTCCTCCTTGGTGGGGAATCATGTGCATCCGCCGGCACCGCAGCCGCAGCCGGACGAGGCCATCTCTGGCAGAGCGTCCTCGTTGCATGCTGTCAAGGCCGGCCAGTCGGGAAGGAACCCCGCGAGGGGGTTCTCCCCGCAGGCGTGCCGTCCTCCGCCCGCGCCGAGATGTGCTCTAGCCCTGGCGAGCCTCCTCCCACAATCCGATCACGTTGCCCTCCGAGTCGGTGGCGTACGCGGAGAAGCCCATGTCACCGACCTTCTGCTTATCGACGACTGTGGCGCCGCCAAGCCCTGCGATCTTTTTCAGAGTGGCGTCGATACTCTCCACGCCAATCGTCACCACCGGGCCGCGAGCTGGGTGGTCACCGCGCTCGAACATGCCGCCGTTGATGAAGCCGTGGTCGGCCGGCACGCCCTGGTCGGTCATCGGACCGGTGGCAACCATCGTGTAACTCAGTTCCGGCACCTCCTCGACCATCCAGCCGAAGGCCTGTGCATAGAAGGAGCGCGCACGCGGTCCGTCGTCAAAGGGAATCTCGAAATGCACAACTCGATCACTCACTACCGTCACCTCCCTGTCATGAGACGGTCCCTCCACTGACGCTAGACCTGGCAACAGGCATCGGCAGCCAATTCGGCCCGTTGGGTGGAAGCCGTTCGAGGGCGCCTGCTGTCCGCGTTTGGCTCCCTAGCTCGTGGGTACGCCTGCCGATGCCGTTCGTGCCAGCGGTAACAGCACCGCTGCGGGCGCTGCAGTCCCTGCGTGCCTGAGGAGATGGATCATGGAACACTTTCATCGTCCCGTCGCTCCCACGCCGGCGGCATCGTTCCCGACCGATCCCGCCGGCCTGACCGAGGCGGGCCGCCCTGAACTCCTGGAGCCATCCGACGGCGACGTCCTCGATCTCCAAGTGGTCCCGGTGGCCAAGCGGCTCGGCGACACCACCGTGCGTATGCTCAGCTACAACCACTCGATCCCCGGCCCCACGCTCAAGGTCGACACCGACGGACACCCCTTTGACGGTGGGAGCCGACACGACCTTCGACGACGTCGCGGATCCCACCGCGGTGATCGTTCCTGGAGGCGGTGAGCCGACGATCAGGGCCATGGGCAACCCCACCGTTCGCGACTACCTGCGTCAGGCCAGTTCGACGGTGCAGGTCGTCGGATCTGTCTGCACCGGTTCGCTGGTACTAGCCTCCGCCGGGCTGCTGGAGGGACGCAACGCGACGACCCAATGGGCCTATCACCGCCTGCTCGAGCGCTTGGGCGCCACCTACCTGCCGGAACGGTGGGTCGAGGATACGACCCCCCACCCGCCGTTCGGGGGGATCGACTGGGATTCGGTGGACCCGCGATGTCCATCAGCCAGTACTCGCCCCCATGATTCAGCAACAGCTTGCCGACCACCCCGAACTCCTAGCCAAGCTGAGCTGGGCCTGACATGCCGAAGATCAACATCACTGACCGGGATGCCAAGCAGCTAGCCCCAGCGGCCACAGACTAGTCCCATAGGGCGGCCCCGGGCCTTGTGCCCAATGAGGCTCACCAGCCTTGGCGGGC
>CAZMXH010000021.1:0-18763 GCA_964570165.1 uncultured Actinomycetes bacterium | reverse complement strand
GTCGCCGTCGAGAAGATGAGCCGCTCGGTGAGCGCCGCGAGGTGAGCGAGCAGCGTCGTCGGCGAGGACGAGAAGAACGGCGGGTTGTGGTGCTCGCCGGTGGCGAAGACGTCGAGACCGACCTCCTCAGTCTTGAGCGCAATCTTGACGATCGCGTCGATGCGCTCCGCCTCGCTTGGCGTGACGCCCGATACCGGATCGCGCGTGATGTCGCTGACCGAGAACACTCCGAACTGCATCATTCCTCCAGGCCTCCCGCCGCGAAGCGAGAGAGTTCATGCGTTTGCATCTATCTCCAACACTGGAGGACCACAGACATTCCCGGAGATCCCAGTGACCCTCGAAACAGGACGAGCGCGTCAGCCGATCCCGGTACGCCTCCCCGTCGGGCTCCGATGATCAGCGGGATGAGAAGATCGGCTTCGTGGTCGCGCAGGACGGTCCTCGCCACGAGCTTCCCTGGCCTGCCGGATGGACGAAGAACTGGGTGAACCGGAGGTCCAGCGGCGGTACGCCCGTTGAGCTCGTCGAGACACGGCTGGACGGCGAGCAGGTGCGAGCCGTTCGGATGGCCTACCGGCCACCCAGCATGCTGGTAGCGATAGCCGTGACGATGCTGGGCATCGTTCTCGCTGCGTTCGCCCTGGCCGTGCCCGGCATCGCGGTCGCTCGCGCGGTGGCCGACGGGCCGAACGGCGAGGTTCTGGTCGGCGGTGCGATCGGCGGAGTCGTCATAGGCATGCCGGCGTTCCTGGCACTGGCGATCGGCATCAAGGGGTTGCGCTCGTCGCGATTCACCAGCGGCATCGACCTCACCCCAGACAAGGTCGGCTTCGGCGTCGGCCATGACCAGATCATCGTTCGATGGGATGAGATCGGCGGGCTGCTGGCACATACCGTCACATACCGCTCCGGTCGCGCGCACATAACCCAGAACTGGCTGTCCGTCACGGCGCACGAGACGGCGACTCCGTACGCAGCAGGCAGGCGGACGCGTGCCCGGGTGGCGAAGACTGTGCTGCGCTCCGCTGCGGAGTCAATGGCGAAGTCGGCGATGAACCTGCAGAGCCGGACCCTGCCAGAACTGATCGTGGCGATGCCGTGGCCGCGCCTCAAGACCGATCCGCTCGTCGTCTATCACGGCTTGCGCTTCTACCTCGACAACCCGGCGGCTCGCGACGAACTGTCCAGCGAGGCTGCTGTGAACCGGCTGAACAGCCGCCGGCTGCCGTCGTGACGGGCGACGGCCGGGAAGAGAGAGCCGCTTCACTCCGCAATAGCCTGGCCAGGCAAGCGCAGCGACACGTCTTCAGGAGCCGCCTACGCGCAGCGGGAGGCCGCCGTGGTGAAGGCGGAAGCTGTCGAGCCCGTCGGCGTCGACGGCCAACTGCAGGTCGGGCAGATCACGAGCGATACGCTCGAACATGATCCGCCCTTCCAACCGACCCAGCGGTGCTCCGAGGCAGAAGTGGATGCCATGCCCGAACGCGATGTGGCGGCGAACGTCAGGCCGGTTGACGTCGAACTCGTCAGGCCGGTCGAACACCTCAGGGTCACGGTTGGCTCCCCATAGCGAGAGGGCCACCCGTTCGAACGCCGGGATGACGCCACCGGCAAGCTCAACGTCCCGGAACGTGAACCGCGGCGGGACGATCTCGACCGGGCCCCGGAACCGCAGCGTCTCCTCGACGACGGCAGGCGCCAGCGACGGATCGTCGCGAAGGGCGTCCCACTGCGGCTTGTGAGTGAGCAGTAACCGGACGCCGTTGACGATCAGGTCCACCGTCGTCTCCTGACCGGCAATGAGCAGCAACTGCACCATCGCCACCAGTTCGTCTCGGTCCAACCCCTCGCCGGTGGACTCGAGTGCGACAAGAGCGGACAGCAGGTCATCCACCGGTTCCGCACGGCGGCGGGCGGCGAGCCGGTCGATGTAGCCGGCGAATGCGACGGTCGCGGACGGCCCCTCCGGGCTGGCCGAGACGATCGCGGCCGACCAGGCACGGAACTGCGCGCGGTCCTCCTCCGGGATGCCGACCAGTTCGGCGATGACGTTGACCGGGACGGGATCGGCCAAGTCGGTCACGCCGTCGAACCGGCCGAGGGTTCGGGCGCGTGCCACCAGGCGATCGGCAAGGGCTGCTATCCAGGGCTCGAGGCGAGCGACGGTCCGAGCGGTGAACGCAGTGCTCACAAGCCGGCGCAGCCGGGTGTGGTCGGGTGGGTCAAGATCGATGAGCTGGCGCGATCCGATCCGCTCGGCCTCGCTGAGGACACGCGGCTCGGCCCGAGACGGGGGTAGATGGCGGTGAACCTCGTGGCCGATGGCCGGGTGTTGCAGGCCGGCCAGGACGTCGGCATGCCGCGCCACCACCCAGAACCGGTTGCCGGTTGGATCGATCTGAGGGACGGGACGGCCGGCTTCGCGGACCCGGGCGTAGAACGGATGTGGATCGCGGCGCGTGTCGGGATCCCACAGTTCCGATTCGCCGAAGTCATACGCCACCGGTGCACCTCCGGGCCCGGTCACGATCTTGCGACGACCCGCACGGCCGGGGCGCGGATCGTCGAAAGATCATTCAGTGGATTGTCCTACGGTTGGAGTTCGCGGCGGCTCCTGGCAGCAGCGGAGACGACGGTGCCCTTCTCCTCATCGGTGAACAGGCCGAGTTCGACGAACTCCTCCGCCGTCCTTGCCACGGTGCTCACGAACGCCCCGTGGTTGGAGAACGGAGCCTGGTCCCAGACCAGGTCGAGGAAGGTTGGGCCGTCGGTCCCCGGAGACGGGATGCCCGTGACCGGTACGTCGTAGTCGGGCAGCCCGTCGTTGCGCTTGTAGTTGGGCACTCCGGTGTCGACCGAACCGAACACGATCTGGGGCTCGACCCGCCGGAAGTACGCCGAGTGCGACTGGGTGTCACCGACGTACCACGGCCGCAGGTTGAAGCCGTGCGTTGTGAACAGTTGGTCACCGGCCGGTGTCGTGCCCGCAGGTGTGATCGCCTCGCGGGAGTAGTCGCCGTCTCGCTTCAGGTACCGGTAGAGGGTCAGTTCGCGGTAGCTGCCACCACCTGGGTTACCCAGGATCGGCATGAGTATCGGACCCCAGAAGATCGACTGGGTGTCCGGGCGGTCGATGGCGCGCTCGATCCTGATGCTGAACGGCATGTGGATCTCGATCGTATCGCCGGGACTCCACGTGCGGCTCAGGGTGAGGTAGGTGCTGGGTGTCGCGTTGACGGCTTGAGGAACTCCGTTGATCGATACGTGGAAGCCCTTCTGCACCCAGCCCGGAACCCGGAGCTTGATGTCGAGGGGTCCGCTGCCGTCGACGGTGATCGTCGTGCGGTCGTCTCTGGGGAAGTCCGTGTCCTGGCTGATCACGAAGCCCTTCTCGGCCCAGTTGAGGGTCGACCGCACGTAGAGGTTGACCCAGACGGCCGAGTTGTCAGCAGACTTGAAGTAGATCGTCTCCTGGTACTTGGTGTGGTTCTCCAGCCCGGTGCCGCCACAGCACGTGCCCGTGTTGCCGTAGCCCTTGTTCGCGCCGGGCGTGAGCGGCTGGAAGTACGTGACCTGCGGATTGCTCACACTGGTGCTGTCGGACCGGGAGCCCGCGATCATGTTGAGCAAACCGCGCTCGTAGTAGTCCATGTAAGCGGGATCCGGCTCGTGGAAGAAGAGGTTTCTGGCGAGCTTGATCAAGTTGTAGGTGGTGCACGTCTCCGCGCCGCCTTGAGCGATGGCGTTGGCGACGTTGTTCCGGTTCTGGAACATCTCGATGTTGTTGTTCGAGCCCGGGTAGTTTCCGCTCGTGCCGCCATGCGCGAACATTCGGCGCGGGACGACCATGCGGAAGAAGTTCTTCGCGACCCGGAAATAGTCCTCATCGCCGCTTTGCTCGAAGATGCGCATGTATCCGGTGAACTGCGGGACGTGGGTGTTTGCATGCAGCCGGTTCGGCCGGCGGCGGCCCGGGTTTGTCGCGTTCGTGACGACCAGGATGTCCTCGTCGTTCAGGCATGCGTCGAACAGCGACTCCCGGTTGTCGAACCTCTTCGCCGTCTCGAGGTGCTTCGGGTCGCCGGTGAGGGCGTAGATCTCCGGGAACACCTCGTTCGCACCGCCGAACTCGCCGGCGATGTAGGTGTCCCACATGAAGTTGAGATTGTCCCGGGTGAGCGGACCAGGGTAGTTGGGGTGGTTCTTGTCGCCCTCGGTCAGGGCGAGATAGGCCCAGTCCGCCATCTTCACGGCGACGTCGAACGCTGTCTCGTTACTGGTCAGGTAGTAGGCGTCGAGCAGACCGCGCAAGATCTTGTGCTGGGTGTACCAGGGCGCCCAGGTGTTGGTGTTGGCGTTACCGCCGTAGACCGCGAACCGCGGTGGGCCGAGGCGCAGTACGGCGTCCTCAGGGATGGCACCGAGGTATCCGGGATAGGTCGGTACCCACTCGTCGTCGTCGTCCTCCTGGGCGGCCACGACGCCGGCGTCACGACCGTTGGGGGATGAGTCCACGACAGTGGAGCCGCCGTCCTCGTCGAACCGGTACCACGCGATGTTTCCGCCTCCCGTCGTTCCGGCCGGAGAGTCCAGCAGCGACTGGATCTCTGCCTGGCTGAGCGCACGGTCGAAGATGTGGAACTCGTCCACGGAGGCGTTGAGGAACGGGTCGTTGTACTGGGAGCGGCCGATCCAGCGGTTGCCTGGATTCCCCAGGCTCGCCGGGTTAAGCGTCATACCGGAGTTGATGCCGACCTGCTCGCCGTTCACGAACAGCCGGCCGGTGTTGCCCGCCAGCGTGACGGCGAGGTGAACCCACTGGTTCGTGGGCAGCGCCGCGTTACCGGTGACCTGCTGTTCCTGGCCGGCGCCGCCAACGGTGATGGCGAAGCGTGGCGGCGTACCGGAGACACCGGCGCGGGGGGTCAGGAACATGTTCACCGTGGTGTTGTGGCCGAAGTCGAAGACGCGGGTCCAACTCTGGGTCGATGCGAGGTTGACCCACGCCGCGATCGTGAAGTCGGCGATCTGGCTGATGGCCTCCTGCGGAAGGCTTACGTATTGCGCAGCACTCGGGCCGTTGAGGCGCAGGGCGTTTCCAAACCGTCCCGCGACGCGGCCGATCTCGGGCTCCTCGGGCTCCGGATCCTCGCCGCCGCCGTTGCCCATCCGGGCGGTGATGGCCTCCTGACAGGCCGCCAGTTCGCCTACCATCCAGTCCAGCTTGTCCTTGAAGACCTGCTCGCCTGCGTCGGCATAGGCCTGTGCCAGGGCCGTCATGAAGTGACCTGTCCAGTGACCGCTGAGCAGGCCACCGTCTTCCCATCCACCGGGCACTGAGACGCCGGGAGGGTTGGGACGTCCCGCCTGGTTGTTGAACAGGACGAGGAAGCGTCGTTCGTCGTACTGCCGGAGAAAGTTCTTCATCCGGTCGCGCTTCTCCTGGAGCAGTCCCTGCCCGAGGCTTACCTCATTGAGCACGAAGGGCCGTACCGATGCGTTGCTCCCGGCTCCGACATACGGGGGTGGGAGCGGGGCCGAGATGCCCTCTGCCATGTTCTCGGCCGTGGCCGACTCGGCCGCGCTCGCTTGCGTCGTGTTGGAGGTGGCCAGGGTTGCAACCCCCGCTGCTGCCGACGCACGCAGGAAATCGCGCCGCCTCATGGGGAATCTGTCGACCTTGGTCATGTCGTCTCCTTCCGGTGAGGTCATGACCGGGTCCTCACCCGCGCAGCGCCGCTGAGGATCCGGTGTCACCTCACATTCGCCGCTGAGAGCGCTAACATGCTCCAGTTCTGTTAGCGCTAACAGATTTTCCTGAAATTATCGCTCACATCCGGCGGTGTCAACAGGTCCTATGCCTCCTGCGTTGCTCCAGGTGTAGCGAAGTCTGCGCGGTATAAGTGGCCCAATTGCACGCCTCCACGGGTCCGTGCCAAACGGACGGATGCTGGAAGGACTCGCAAGGATGTTGCCAGAATGTTATCGTTCACATCTGTATTGCGAGTGGATGTGAAGGTTAACATCGCAGGCCAACGGGCTACTCGAGTTCCGCCCGTCGCTAGAGCAGACGTCTGGCGTGCATAGCCGGACCATAACGAGGAGGGTTCTGCGAATGAAGAAGAGGAAGGGCCTTCTTGCCCGCGTTGTGCTGCTGGGAGCTGTCGCGCTCGTGGCAGCCGGCTGCGGGTCGGACGGGGGAGACGACACCACCGAGGCGGCCGCAGGCGGGGACGGCGACGAGCTCATCACCGTCGGGTTCGCTCAGACCGGCTCGGAGAGCGGTTGGCGCAGCGCCAACACCGAGTCGATGCGGGCGGCCTTCTCCGAGGAGAACGGTTTCAACTTGATCTTTAACGCGGCCGACAACGACCCAGCGGCGCAGATATCGGCCGTGCGCAGCTTCATCAACCAAGGCGTTGACGCCATCGTCATCGCGCCCATCGTCGAGGACGGTTGGGACGACGTCCTGCAGGAGGCCAGTGACGCAGGCATCCCGGTCATCCTCGAGGACCGTACCGTCTCGGCATCGGAGGACCTGTACGCCGCCTGGGTCGGCCTGGACTTCAAGCGCGAGGGCTTCATGGCCGGTGAGTGGGCCGCCGAAACGTTCGGTGACACGCCGACCAACATGGTCGTGCTCGAGGGCACAACTGGTTCAGCTCCCGCCAACGACCGTGCGGAAGGCTTCGAGGAAGCGATCGAGGGCACCGCGATCTCGACGCTGGATTCCCAGACCGGCAACTACACCCGCGCCGACGGCAAGACCGTCATGGAGGGCTTCCTGCAGAAGCACGGGTCGGACATCGACCTGCTGTATGCCCACAACGATGACATGGCCCTGGGCGCGATCGACGCGATCGAGGCGGCCGGTCTGGTCCCGGGCGAGGACATCAAGATCGTGTCGGTCGACGCCGTCCGGGACGGTCTTCAGGCCCTCATCGACGGAAAGATCAACTACGTCGTCGAGTGCAACCCGCTGCTAGGCGAGCTTGCCGCGGAGCTGGTGAAGGACGTCCTGGCCGGCGAGACAGTCGAGAAGTTCGTCTACGTCGAAGACCAGACCTTCACGGCAGAGGAAGCGGCCGAAGTGATCGACGAGCGGCTGTACTGATCGTTCATCAGCACGAGTAAGCCCATCAGCTGAGTGGTCGGGGAACCGGTTATCGCCGGTTCCCCCAGCCGGGTTGCACCTGGAGTTGGTCCGTTGACAGAGCGCGTGCCGGAGAGCAATGAGGTCCCCCCGATCGTCGAGATGCACGGCATCACCATCCGATTCCCGGGCGTGCTTGCCCTCGACGACGTCGACTTCGTCTTGCGCTCCGGTGAGGTGCACTCGCTCATGGGCGAGAACGGCGCGGGAAAGTCGACCCTGATCAAGGCTCTTACCGGGGTGTACACGATCGACAGCGGATCGATCACCGTCGCGGGCGAGTCGCGAGTCTTCACCGGCACTGCGGACGCCCAGGCCGCGGGCATCTCCACGGTGTATCAGGAGGTGAACCTCTGCGCGAATCTGTCGGTCGGCGAGAACGTGATGCTCGGGCACGAGCCGCGGAACAGACGCGGGATCATCGACTGGAAGGTCATGCACCGCGAGGCCGAACGGCACCTCGAACATCTGGGCCTGCGGATCGACACTCGGTCGACATTGTCCAGCCATTCCATCGCGATCCAGCAACTGGTCGCGATCAGCCGGGCAATGGTGCTCGACGCGAGAGTACTGATCCTCGACGAGCCGACATCGAGCCTTGACCGCGGGGAGGTCGAGCAGCTGTTCGCCGTGATCCGTGACCTGCGTGATAGGGGCGTGGCGGTGCTGTTCGTGAGCCACTTCCTCGATCAGGTCTACGAGATTTCGGACCGGGTCACAGTGCTACGCGACGGCAAGCTGATCGGTGAGTACCTGACCAAGGATCTGCCCCGCGGGGAACTCGTCACCAAGATGCTGGGGCGCGAGCTCGACGAGCTCGACGCCATCTCCACGAAGGCCGATCGCGCCATCGACCGCACGGCGGTGCCGGTGCTCCGTGCGACGGGCATCGGCCGGCGTGGCGTTCTCGAGCCCGCGGACGTCGACGTCTACGAAGGTGAAGTGGTCGGGATCGCCGGTCTCCTAGGGTCCGGTCGTACTGAGCTCGTCCGCCTCATCTACGGAGCCGACCGGCCCGACTCGGGCCACGTCGACGTGAACGGCGAGCCGACGAGGCTGACCTCTCCGCGTCACGCCATCGAGAAGCGCATCGCGTTCTCGTCCGAGAACCGCGGCGCAGAGGGCGTCGTCTCGGACCTGACGGTCGCCGAGAACATCGTGCTCGGCATCCAGGCGCGCCGTGGCTGGCGGCGGCGGATCCGGCGGAGCGAGCAGCAACTCGTCGTCGACAACTACATCAAGGCTCTCGGCGTGCGCCCAGCGGACCCGGATCAGTTGGTCGGCAACCTGTCCGGGGGGAATCAGCAAAAGGTGCTGCTGGCGCGATGGCTCGCCACCGCCCCGCGGCTGATCGTCCTGGACGAGCCGACCCGCGGTATCGACGTGGGCGCGAAGGCCGACATCCAGCGCAAGGTCGCGGAGCTGTCGGAGCAGGGGCTGTCGGCCATCTTCATCTCCTCTGAGCTCGAGGAGGTGCTTCGATTGGCCCAACGTGTCATCGTTATGCGGGATCGTCGCAAGATCGGAGAGCTTGATCCCCATGACGTAGATCTCGACGGACTCATCGACTACATCGCCAACGCTGACGAGGGGAGTACGGCGTGAAGAATCTCGTCAAGCATCGGTTGTTCTGGCCGGTCGTGGCGCTCATCTCCCTCATCGCGATCAACACGGCCACGCGGCCGTCGTTTCTCAGTGTGACGGTGCGCGACGGCCAGCTGTACGGCTCGCTTGTCGACATCCTCCGCAACAGTGCGCCGCTCATGCTCGTGGCGCTCGGGATGACGCTGGTCATTGCCACTCGCGGCATCGATCTGTCCGTGGGCGCGGTCATGGCGGTGTCGGGCGCGGTAGCGCTGACGATCATCGACGCCTCGCCTACTCCGCACAACCTGTCCGTCGTCGGGCTCGCGATCGTCATCGCGGTGCTCGTCTCACTCGTGCTCGGCGTGTGGAACGGCTTTCTGGTGTCTGTGCTGGGCATTCAGCCGATCATTGCGACGCTGGTCCTCATGCTCGCTGGGCGCGGCATAGCGCTGCTCATCACCGGCGGCTTCATCACGACGGTCAACAGCGATCCGTACAAGTTCATGGCCCAGGGCTACATTCTCGGGTTCCCGTTCGCGTTCTACGTATCGATTGTCGCGATCACCGTCGTCGCCCTCGTGGAACGGCGCACCGCCCTTGGTGTCCTGACCGAGGCGGTTGGCATCAACCCGAAGGCGAGCCACCTCGCGGGGGTGCGATCACGCGGCATCATCTGGGGGGCGTACGTCGCCAGCGGCGCGCTGGCCGGCATCGCGGGTCTCCTGTACAGCTCCAACATCATGGCGGCCGACGCCAACGCCGCGGGCCTGTACATCGAGCTCTACGCGATTCTCGCGGTCGTCCTCGGAGGCACATCGCTGATGGGGGGCAAGTTCAGTATCGCCGGAACCGTGATCGGCGTCTTCACGATTCAGACGTTGATCTCGACCATCACCTTCCTCGGCGTACCGCCTGCGGCCAGCCCCGTCTTCATGGCGACGGCCGTGATCATCGTGGTCCTCCTGCAGTCGCAGCGCCTCCACAGAGGCGCCAGGAATCTCGTCCGATCGCTGGGCTCGTTCGGTCGTTCCGCGGGTGATGTCACCGCACGCACCGGGGGACCGGCCGGCGCCGCGTCAGCGTCATCAGGAGAGGTGCCCGCACATGGCGAGACGAAGGTGACATCGCGATGACCCGCACGGAGAACCTGATCCGCCCCAGGACGGCGTTCGCCACGAGCTACCGCACCTTCATGAGCCGGCACTCATCGCTGCTTCCGACGTTCGCGGCGGTTGCCATCCTGCTGCTGCTGTTCGCGGGTGCGCAGGCGTACTTCGGCAACTTCCTCACCCCGTTCAACCTGTCCGCGCTGCTGTTGAACAACGCGTATCTGCTGATCCTCGCGGTTGGTATGACGTTCGTCATCGTCACGGGCGGAATCGACCTGTCGGTGGGCTCGGTGATGGCCTTCACCGGCATCCTGTGCGCGAAGCTGCTCGCGGACGGCCTGCCGGCCGTGATCGTCATTCCCGTGGTGATCGGCGGCGGCGCCCTCATCGGCCTGCTCATCGGCGTGCTGGTGCAGTACTTCGACGTGCAGCCGTTCATTGCCTCACTCGCGGGACTGTTCCTCGCCCGCGGGCTCGCGTTCGTGGTCAGCCTCTCGTCGATCCGGGTGGAAGATCCGGCGGTGCTGTGGCTCCAGTCGACCCGGTTCCGGCTAGGCGATTGGTACATCACCCCGACCGGCATCATCGCGCTGCTCGTCGTCGCCATCGGGGTCTTCGTGATGCAGTGGACCCGGTTCGGGCGGACGATCTACGCGATCGGCGGCAGTGAGCAGTCCGCCCACCTGATGGGGCTGAACGTGGCGCGCACCAAGGTGCTCGCCTACGTCATCAGCGGCGTGTGCGGCGGCTTGGCGGGCCTGGCTCTCACGGCATTCTCAGGGGCCGGATATCCGCTCAACGGCGTGGGCACCGAACTCGACACGATCGCTGCCGTGGTCATCGGCGGAACGCTGCTCACCGGGGGCAGCGGATACGTTCTCGGGTCGATGATCGGCGTTTTCGTATTCGGCACGATCACGGCAGTGATCTCGTTCATGGGCGCTGAACAGTCCTGGACCCGCATCATCATCGGCACGCTGTTGCTGCTGTTTATCGTCGTGCAGCGGGTGATCGTGGCCAGATCCGAACGCCGCAAGTAGCACCCGTGCGGCCGTGGAGGACCGCGGGACAATGCGACTCACGCGGGATAATGCACAAATGCACGAGGTGACGCCCCTTCTCGAACTTACTGGGGCGACAGTGCGCTTCGGGGCCGAAGTGGTACTCGACGGCGTCGACTTCCGGCTGTTCCCGGGCGAGGTGCACTCGCTCATGGGAGAGAACGGCGCCGGCAAGTCGACGCTGATCAAGGCAATCACCGGCGCGCTGCCAATGGAGGCCGGCACCCTGCGCCTCGAGGGTCGCACGGTGCGGTTCGCCACGCCGCACGATGCACAGGATGCTGGTATTCGCACCGTCTACCAGGAAATCGACCTGCTACCGAACGTCTCGGTGGCCGAGAACATCATCCTGGGCCGCGAGCCCCGCCGGTGCGGCGTGATCGACTGGAGCCGGACGCGAGAGCTTGCCGGCGCCGTCCTTGGCGAACTCGGGCTGGACATCGACCCTGCCTCGAAGCTGGGAGTGCACTCGCTCGCCGTCCAGCAGCTTGTCGCCATCGGCCGGGCGATTTCGACCGACGTCAAGGTACTCGTCCTCGACGAGCCGACGTCCAGCCTCGACTTCGACGAGGTGACGGAACTGTTCCGGGTCATCCGCGATCTCAAGCTCCGGGGTGTGGCGATCCTGTTCGTGTCGCACTTCCTCGATCAGGTCTACGAGCTCTGCGATCGAGTGACCGTGCTGCGGGACGGCAAGCTGATAGGCGAGTACTTGACGCGCGAGGTGCTGCGCATCGATCTGGTCCAGGCAATGCTCGGACGAAGCGCGGCGGCGCTGAGTACGAGAGCCAGGGTCGACGCCGGCGACGAGACCACCGAGCCGTACCTCAGCGCCCGCAGCATCACCGTCAGCCCGGGCATCGAGAATGCCGACGTAGACCTCCGGGAGGGCGAGGTCTTCGGCGTGGCAGGGCTGCTGGGGTCGGGACGCACCGAGCTCGCTCGCGCGATCACCGGAATCGACCGGCTCGACGCGGGGATCATCCGTATTGGCGGCACCCCGCGTAACCCGCGCGGCCCGCATGACGCGATCTCGCTGGGCGTGGTGTACTCGTCAGAGAATCGTCGCGTCGAAGGGATCGTGGATGCGCTCAGCGTCCGCGAGAACGTGACGCTCGGTCTCCAGGCCGAACGAGGAATGTTGCGCCGCATCCCCCCGGGGCGGCGGCGGGCGCGGGCGGGGCGGGGGGTGGGGGCGCGCGACCACCCTCCCGCCGCCAAGGACCCCCCCGCCGGCACCTTGTCCGGTGGTAACCAGCAGAAGGTCCTGCTCGCCCGGCTGCTCGCGCTGTCGCCCCGGGTGCTTGTGCTTGACGAGCCGACGCGCGGCATCGACGTCGGCGCGAAGGTCGAAATCCAGAATCTGGTCGGCGATCTCGCCGACAATGGCTTGTCGGTGATGTTCATCTCAGCCGAGCTGGAGGAGGTGCTACGTGTCGGGAACCGGGTCGCCATCCTCCGTGACGGCTGCATCGTCGACACCGTGCCCTCCGAACAGCTCACGGTCGATTCGCTGCTGGCTCTTGTCGCACGTCCGGGCGACGCCGATGGGTGAGGTGAGCCGGTGAAGGCGGCGGACGAACCGACGCGGGCGGCGAATATCTTCGACGTCGCTCGGCTCGCCGGTGTTTCGCATCAGACCGTGTCGCGCGTGATCAACGACTTGCCGAACGTCCGCCCCGCGACGCGAGCCCGGGTCCAGCAGGCGATAGCCCAGCTTCGGTACAGTCCTTCGCCTGCGGCTCGCGCCCTTGTGACCCGCCGCACACGCACGATCGGACTCATCGTCCCGGCGGTGCTGGACTATGGTCCGACCTCGATCGCGATGCATTTCAACGTTGCGGCGCGCTCCGCGCGCTACAGCGTCGACACGGTGAGTGCGATAGACGTCGATCCGGCAGGTGTCCGTTCGCTCGTGGAGGGCTTGCTTCGCCAGCGTGTCGACGCGATCGTGATTGTCGTCAAGCACGTCCCGGTCCTCGAGATGGTACGAGGACTTGATCTCAACGTTCCGCTGGTTGCGGTCGCGGCGACCGCACGGCGCAGCCCTCGCATTGTGTCCATTGATCAGTACCGGGGCGCGCGATCCGCGGTGCGCCATCTCGCCGAGCTCGGATTCACCCGGATCATCCACCTCGCCGGGCCCACCGACGCCACGGACGCGATCGAACGCATCCGGGGATGGCGCGACGAACTGAGCGCCCGTCGGCTCCAGGTGATCGAGCCCCTCCACGGGGACTGGACCGCAGCAAGCGGCTTTGCACTGGGTCTCGAACTCGATGTCAAACCTGGCGATGGCGTGTTCGTCGCCAACGACCACATGTCGATCGGCCTGCTTTCCGCACTGCGCGAGCGCGGCATCCGGGTTCCCGACGATGTGAGCGTCGTCGGGTTCGACGACGTCCCCGAAGCCGGATATGTCTATCCCCCGCTCACCACGGTCCGACAGGACTTCGCCACCCTTGGCGAGCTCATCATGCAGAAGGTGCTCGTCTCGGTCGAGGAGCCCGACAGTGTCACTGAGGACACTCCGATCGCGACACATCTGATCGTCCGCCAGTCCACTCGCGCGGTTGACACAGCGGGTACGCCAGCGGACCCGAGGCCGCATGCGGGCGCACGGCCCGCGTGACGGGGGTGCCGCCCGTTCAACCGGGGGACGGGAGGCGGTTCGTTCAGGCAGGTGCGTTGCGGTCCTGCCCCACCCTTAGGTACGTTACCCAAGTATATTACTCATCAACCTATTTCAGGAGAATATGCACGTGCACGGTGCCGCTGCGGGCTACGTCGATGATGCGCTGACCCGAATCCGCGAGTGCGGCCCGTCGTGCTCAACGAGCCGGCCGCGCCGGCCACCCCAGCGGATCTGAACAGCCGGTGAAGGAAGCGATCGACACCATGCGCATAGCCGTACCCGACTATGTCTCAAACTCCTACTTCCCCGCGATCGCGGCCGTCGAGCTCGGACTGCTGAAACGTGAGGGCGTCGACGCGGAGATCGAGCTGGTGTATCCGGTGACCGACGCAGTGCGCGCCCTTCGCGACGGCGCCGTCGACCTGGTTGCCGGCGCGGCCCACGCGCCGTTGTACGCGTTCCCGGGGTGGCGTGGCGCCAAGCTGCTGGCGATGCTGTCCCAGAACATGTACTGGTTCCTGGTCGTCCGCACCGACCTGGACGTGCGGAGGGGCGCCCTCGCGGACCTGCACGGCCTGCGCATCGGCGCCGCTCCCGGGCCTGATCTCGGGTTGTACCAGGCGCTTGCCGATGCCGACGTCGACGTGGAGGCGGCGGCGCTGCACATCGCACCCGTGCCGGGCGAAGGCGCGGGTACTTCATTCGGCGTCACCGCCGCAAGGGCCCTCGCCGACGGCGCCATCGACGCGTTCTGGGCCAACGGGATGGCAGCTGAGGTCGCCATCCGGCAAGGAGCCGGCAAGGTCATCGTCGATGCCCGCAGGGACGGAGGCACCGCCGCATCGCTGACCTTCCCAGCGCTCATGGCTACCCAGCAACTCCTCGACCGGCGGGCCTCCGATGTAGCCGTGACCGTCCGGGCAGTCGTCAGGGCACAGCAGCTGCTGCGGCAGCAACCCACGCTGGCCGGCCAGCTTGGCGAGCGGCTCTACCCGCCGTTGGAAGCGTCCCTCATCACCTCCCTCATCGAGCGCGACGGCGACTTCTACCGCGCGGCGATCTGGGAAGAGGACGTTCGCGGCCTGAACCGGCTCGCCGTCGCCAACGGACTGCTCAACGAGCCCGCCCGGTACGAGGACATCGTCGCAATCGAGTTCGCTCCGCTGTGGTCAGCGGAGCCCGACAACCCAGGAGGCGAACGACAGGGGGCGCCATGCGCATAGCACTCGTCCAGGTCGCGAGCCCGACCGACGAGCCCGTCGACGACCGCAGGCGGCGGGTCGCGGATCTCGCAGGCTCCGCCGACGGCGCCGATCTCATCGTGCTGCCCGAGCTGTGGCCCGTGGGCTACTTCGACTTCGACGCGTACACATCCGCGGCGGAGCCGCTGGCCGGCCCGACCGTGTCGGCCATGGCGGCCGTCGCCCAGCACCAGTCGTGCCTCGTCCATCTCGGCAGCTTCGTCGAGCACGTCGGCGGGGGAGCCGTACGTAACACCGCAGCCTTGCTCGGCGCGGACGGCAGTGTGCTGCACTCCTACAGCAAGGTTCACGTCTTCGGGTACCAGTCCAGGGAGGCGGAGCTGCTGGAACCCGGTGCGGCGATCAGCGCCAGCCCAACGCCCTTCGGCCGGATCGGCTCCACGACCTGCTACGATCTCCGGTTTCCGGAGCTGTGGCGGGGGCTCGTCGACATCGGTACCGAGCTTGTTGTGGTTCCCGCCGCGTGGCCGGCCGCCCGGCTCGAGCACTGGCGGCTGTTCACCGCGGTGCGAGCAGTCGAGCAGCAGGTGTACGTCATCGCCTGCAATGCCGTGGGCGACCAGCGCGGCAGGACCCTCGGCGGGCACAGCCGCGTCGTGGACCCGTGGGGCGAGGTGGTGGTCGAAGCGGGAACGGGCGAAGGAATCACCTGGTGTGACATTGACGTCGGGCGGGTGGCGGAGGTCCGTGCCGAGTTCCCGGTACTGGACGACCGTCTCCCGAGCTACCAGGACCTCACTCGCAACTCAGAGGAGGCGCGCACACCGTGACCGAGGTCAGGAGTCTGACGTTCACCGTGCTCGGCACCGACCGCACCCTGGAGGTTTCTGGGGTCCCGGTCGTGGTGGCCGGCTACACGGGCGCTGATCCCGTTGCGGTGCAGCGGCACATCGACGAGCTCGCCGCCATCGGGGTCCCTCCTCCGGCAACCGTGCCCGCCTTCTACCCGGTCCACCCGTCGCTTGCGACCCAAGACGAGGTCATCGCGGTGTCCGGTGGCGCGACTTCGTGCGAGGTGGAGCCGGTCGTCCTGCGCCTGGACGGACGGCTGTACCTCACCGTCGGTTCGGATCACACGGACCGCGACCTGGAGCGCCACAGCGTCGCCCAGTCGAAGCAGGCGTGCCCGAAGCCCGTCTCTCACACCGTCATCGAGGTCCCCGCCGACGGCCTGGACTGGGACACCATCGAGATCAAGAGCACGGTCGACGGCGAACCGTACCAGGACGGCACGCTGGCGAGCCTGCGGCGACCGACCGAGATCCTCGACTCGTGCACCCGCGAGGTCCCTGATGCCGGGGGCGACCTGATCATGTTCGGCGGCACGGTTCCGCTGCTCACCGGAACGTTCGTTCCAGGGCGCCGCTGGACCGTCAGTCTTGAGGCACCCGGTGCCGAGAGACTGGAACACAGCTACACCGTGCGGCAACTACCTACGGCCGCCTGAGACCTGGAGGATCGACATGCCGAAACCCGAGCACGAGTTCTTCCCCGTAGAGACCGTCGCGTTCACTCCCTGTGCCGGTGCCGTCCCCGAGCTCACCGAGCGCATTCTCGCGGCGGACCCGGACGCTGGGGTCGCTACCAGGATTCTCCGGTTCGAGCCGGGCACCGATACGAGCCCGAACGGTGTACAGGTCCACGACTTCTGGGAGGAGGTCTACATTCTGGAGGGCTCCATCACCGATCTGCGCCTAGGCGAGACCTTCGTTGCGGGGCAGTACGCGTGCCGACCGCCCGGGATGAAGCACGGGCCGTGGGTCAGCGAGGATGGGTGTCTGACCTTCGAGGTCCGTTACCGGTCAGCCGCATCCGCCGAGTTGGGCCGGTGACGACCGGACGTGCCTGGAAGGGGCTCCGATGACCCAGACCGGCGACCCGCTGTTCATCGACGACACCATGCAGGCCTACACCCACTGGGCCGGGATTCGTGACAGCAAACGCGGACGCGATCTCCAGGCCTACATGACGAACCTCGCCGAGGCGAGATTTGTGTTGCGGCGTGTGCTGCGAATCGTCGATATGCATACCCGTGAGCACGGCTTGGACCCGCTGGCGCACCACGTGCTACTCCAGGTCTACGGGACGAATCGCGGCCGGGGCATAGCAGTGAACGCGCTGGCGAAGCGGCTGGACATCCCTCCCGCGCTCGCGTCGCGCCTCGTCGGGGTGCTCGAGAAGCAGAAGCTGGTCAAGCGCGAGCCGTCCACCGAGGACAGGCGTGTCATCAACGTCTCCGCGACGCCACTGGGTATCGAACGCCTCCGTGAGGTCGACAACTCCATCCACTTCGACATCATCCGGTTCCACCGGCAGCTCACCGACGAGGAGCGGGACGCTGCCCTGTCGATCTTCGCGTTCTACGTCGGGTTGAACCCGGCCTCGGCAGCGACCCGCGGCGTGAACGCGAGCGAGTCCGGCCAGGAGGACGCCGACATTGCCTCCTCCCCTTGACCTCCGTCCGCGCCGTCCCGCACCCGTGCGGGGGCACCAGGCTCGCCTCCAGCCGCCTGTAACCGAACCGTGACATTGGGGCCTTCTCGGCTTCGTCGACTTTAGCTATGTTAGGTCTGCCACTCAACTTACATACTTGAGTACCGCATCTTCGGGAGGACCACCATGCGCCGTCGCAGTGCACCAGCTTCCTTCATAGCCGTGGCCGCGTTGGTGCTTGCAGCTTGCGGCTCGGACACCGATGAGACATCGGCGGTCCCCGACGACGGCGAGAACTCCCCGAGCGAGAACACCCAGAGCGGTGACACCGAGAGCGATATGCCGGAAAGCTCCAAGTCGCTGCGTTTCGGGGTCCTCCCCTGCGCCGCCGACTGTGGTTTCCTCCGGATGGCACAGGAGCAGGACTTCTACGCCAAGTACGGGGTAGACGTGGAGTTCGTCGAACTTCAGAGTGCGGCGCAGATCTACCCGGCGCTGGCGGCGGCCGAGGTCGACATCATCGAGCAAAGCCCCGGCGGCCTGCTCATCGGCGCCGAGCAAGGCGGCATGGACGCCACGGTGGTCGGCTCGTCCATGGAGGGGCTGCCGTACGCGATCTACGCGTCCAGTGACATCACCGACCTGAGCGAGCTCTCCGGCCGCAGCATGGCGATCTCCTCACCCACAGGACTGCCTGCACTCGTCGCTGAGCTCATGGTGGAGAGTGCCGACGTGGACTGGTCCACGGTGAAGACCGTGAACGCCGGCGGCAACGCCGACCGGTACCGTGCGGTGGTCGCCGGGACGGCGGACGCGGCCTCGTCGCCGGCCGACTACGTGCCATTGGCCGAGGAGGAGGGCGTCAACGTCCTCGCCCTCTCCAGCGACGTGATCCCCGACTTCCCCCGCTACATGCTCATCGCGCGAAACTATGTCCTGGAGGAGAAGGGCGACGCCGTCGCGGGGTTCCTCGCCGGTCACATCGAGGGCCTGCGGTACGCGTACGAGCACCCCGACGAGGCCAAGCGGATGGCGGCCGACGCGCTTGAGACCGACCCGGACGATCCGCTGGTGACGTACATGCACGATCTCATCGTCGACAGCGGCCTCGTCGACCCCGACGGCGGCATCTCCATGGACAAGCTGCGGTACCAGGAGGAGGTCCTCATCAACACGGGCCAGCTCGAGGGGACCGTCGAGCTCGAGACCCTCGTCGACGACTCGTACCAGCAGCGGGCGCTCGAGATGGTGGAGAGTCCCTGACCTGCATGAGCGATCCACGCGCTGGCTGCGAGGGTGACGCAGTGACCCGAGGCGATGAGTATGTCCGCTAGCGACACGCCCCGTGTCGTCGTCGACGACGTGTCCAAGGAGTTCGTCATCACCTCCGGCAAGCGGGTTGAACGGGTTCACGCGCTGGATCGGGTCAGCTTCTCCGTCTCGGACGGCGAGATTCTGGCTCTGACCGGGCCGAGCGGCTGCGGCAAGACGACGCTGCTGCGCATCATCATG
This sequence comes from uncultured Actinomycetes bacterium, assembly GCA_964570165.1. Lineage (GTDB taxonomy): Bacteria > Actinomycetota > Actinomycetes > Jiangellales > Jiangellaceae > JBMCTR01. The sequence continues at coordinate 8 of CAZMXH010000021.1, read as the reverse complement.
GGACTGGA
>CAZMXH010000020.1:0-19046 GCA_964570165.1 uncultured Actinomycetes bacterium | reverse complement strand
CCTGACCTGTCTGTACTACCACCACGAGACCCAGTCGATGCCCAACCCGCTCAGCGGGTACTTCCATCGTCTGGCGCGGCCGCTGCACCGGATAGAGGCCGGGGCGAACCACGCCACGCAGCTCGCGCTGCCGTTCCTGTTGTTCACCCCGCAGCCGATCGCGGCCGGCGCTGCGGCAATCATGATCGTCACTCAGCTCTGGCTGGTCGCCAGCGGCAACTTCGCATGGCTCAACACCCTGACGATCGTCCTCGCGCTTCCGGTGCTGGGCGATGAGGTCCTTAGTGCGGTGCTTCCGTTGTCGCCTGCCGCGGCGCTGCAGGAGCCGCCGGCCTGGCACTCCGGCGCCGTGATCGCCGTCGCGGTCGTCGTGGCGATGCTGAGCTACTGGCCAGTGCGGAACCTGCTGTCGCGCCGCCAGTTGATGAACTACAGCTTCACCCCGCTGCATCTGGTGAACAGCTACGGCGCATTCGGCAGCGTCACGCGGGTGCGGTACGAGGTGGTGATCGAGGGCACCTCAGACCCCGATCCGGGACCGGGAACCGAGTGGCGGGAGTACGAGTTCAAGGGCAAGCCGGGTGACGTGCGCCGGCGCCCTCCGCAGATCGCCCCGTACCACCTGCGGCTGGACTGGCTGATGTGGTTCGCGGCGCTGTCGCCCGCCTACGCCCGGGGGTGGTTCGAGGCCCTGCTGGGGCAACTGCTGGTGAACGACCGGGCGACGCTGAAGCTGCTGCGGATCAACCCGTTCCCGGACGCGCCGCCGCAGTACGTCCGGGCGACGCTGTACCGCTACTGGTTCGCGAGGCCGGCTGAGCGCCGTGCCACTGGCGTGTGGTGGCACCGCGCAAGGGTGGGGGAGTACCACCCGCCCGTCTCGCGTTGATCATGGGCGATCTCTGCCAAAAGGGGGCCTTTTGGCAGAGATCGCCCATGATCAAAGCAATCTAGCCGCGCGGCGACGGCTGGAGTTCGAAGACCGGATGGTCCGCCGCTTCGGCAGCGAACGCCTCGGCCGGCTCGTCGATGGTGGCCGTGAAGCTCTGCCGTGCCCGCGTGGCAATCGTCGCGTAACGCTTCAGCACGGGACCCGCCTCGACGGGCGTGGCCTCGCGGACGGCGTATACCCACCGTCTACGCCCGTGCCGGAGCGTGACGACGCCGGTAGCCCGGACGTTGCGCACCCAGCCGACGGGGCCGTACGGCGCCACCAGCCACCGCGCGCCCGCATGGTCGACCGGCACGACGGGCACCGTGTGCGGACGCCCCGTCACGCGCCCGGTCGTGGTCAGCAGTGCGATCGGTCCGATCCCAGCCCGGGCCAGGACAGTGACCAGGGCGTTGCCGGCGCGCCACCGCCATCCACGGAACCGACTCGACGACTGCTCTCTTGTGTCTCTCGTCCTCTTTGGCATACCCGTGAGTATATACTTTTGGGTATCTAATTGGAGGTGATTCGGTGCGACAGGCGGAACGTCGCGCTCGGACGACGCGGCAGTTGCTCGACGCGGCCGCTGAGGTGTTCGCGCGGCAGGGCTTCCACGAGGCGACCGTCGCCGAGGTCGCCGACGCGGCCGGCTACACCAAGGGAGCCGTGTACTCCAACTTCGCCGGCAAGGACGAGCTGTTCCTCGCGCTGCTGGACCGGCATCTCGATGACCAGCTCGCCGAGACTGACCGGTTGGCCGCCACCGCCTCGGCCGGCGAGCTGCGGGCCAGGCTGCGCGACGCGTCGGCTGAGCAGATGAGGCTCGGCGGCGCGTTCGGGCTGCTGATGCTGGAGTTCTGGCTGTACGCCGCGCGCGATGAGCGGGCCAGGACGGCGCTTGCCGAGCGGCTGCGCCTGATGCGCGAGCGTCTGGCGGAGGTCATCGCCGATCGCGACGCCGCGCAAGGGACTACCCGGACGGTGACCCCGCAGGATGCTGCGTCCCTTGTGCTCGCGCTCGACGCCGGACTGTTCCTGCAGCACCTGATCGACGATCAGGCGATCTCGCCCTCGCTACGCGCCGACGCGATCGCCGACGTCATCGAAGGCGCTCTGCTCTCGCGTTGATCATGGGCGTTTTCTGGCGAATGGACCGCTTCTGCCAGAAAACGCCCATGATCAACGCGAGCAGAGCGGAGCCGAGCGCCGCTGCCGACTGGCGGCGGACGGCGGCAGTCAACGCGGCCAGGGACGGCGACTCCAGGCGCCAACGCTGCCAGTACAGCGGGACGTCCAGCGATTGGCCGGGCGCGAGGTCCACGAGCTCACCTGCGGCTAGCCAGGGTGCGGCGAGTTGCTCGGGCACCATGCCCCAGCCGAGGCCGAGCCGGGCCGCGTCGACAAAGCCCGTCGACGACGGCAGGTAGGTCACCGGAGGCTCCAGTTCGCTTCCGGTGAGCAGTTCGATGAACCGGCTCTGCAGCGCGTCCTTGCGGTTGTACATCAGCATCGGAGCAGCGCGCAGCGCGTCCTCCGTCGCCCCGTCCGCGAAGTGCTGGCGATGGAACGCCGGCGAGACCACGGCTCGGTAGCGCATGGAGCCGAGCGGCTCGACGCGGCAGCCCTGAACGGCCCGGGACTCTGTGGTGACCGCAGCCATCACCGAGCCGTCCCGCAGCAGCGCGATGGAGTGGTCCTGGTCCTCCTGCCGGATGTCGAAGGTGGCCAGGTGCCGCTGCGGAACCGCGGCGAGCGCCTCCAGGAACCAGGTGGCGACGGAGTCCGCGTTGACCGCCACGGGCAGCCGGGGCCCGGCGGGGTCGGCGGAGTCGCCCGCGAGTTCAGCAAGCGCCTCGCCCTCGAGCAGGGCCAGTTGCCGGGCGAGCCGGACGAGCACCCGGCCGGCGTCCGTCGGCTGGGTGGGTCGCGAGCGGCGCACCAGGATGCGTCCCGTCCGTGATTCCAGCGCCTTGATGCGCTGGCTGACTGCCGACGGTGTGACGTGCAGCCGCCGGGCCGCCGCGTCGAAGCTGCCTTCCTCGACCGCGGCCGCGAACGCGGCGAGTTGGGCGAGGTCGATAGTCGACATGAAGCAATGCTAATGCATATTCAATAACTTTAGCTGGACTCATGAGAGCTGGCTGCCTAGCGTCGGTTCCGTGCAGCTCATCGCTCACCTGCCGGCGACGACGGTCGGATACGTGTCGGGACTGTCCTTGATTCTTGCCATCGGAGCGCAGAACGCGTTCGTACTCCGGCAGGGCCTCCGCCGCGAGCACGTGCTGGCCATCGTCGTGGTGTGCTCGGTCGCGGACGCGCTGCTGATCACCCTCGGCGTCGCCGGCCTGGGGGTCCTGGTGACGACGTACCCGGTGGCGATCGACGTGGCGCGGTACGGCGGCGCGGCATTTCTTGTGGGATACGGGCTGATGGCTGCCCGGCGGGCGCTGCGGCCGCGGGCCATGCATCCGTCCGACCTCGCGGCACCAGCGCTCGGGACGGCGCTGCTGGCCTGCCTGGGCTTCACGTTCCTGAACCCCCAGGTGTACCTGGACACCGTCGTGCTCCTGGGCTCGCTGGCGAACCAGCACGGGAACCCCGGACGGTGGGCGTTCGCTGTCGGAGCGGTCGCGGCCAGCCTGACCTGGTTCGTGGCGCTCGGCTACGGCGCGCGCTCACTCAGCCGGTTCTTCGCCAAACCTGCGGCGTGGAGGATACTGGACGGCCTGATCGCCGTCGTGATGTTCGCGATCGCCGCGGCCCTGGTCGTCAGCGCTCCGTGAGCCGTTCCATGGCGCGGTGTGCGAGTTCCTCGCCGATGGCCAGCGAGGCCGTAGCCGCAGGCGAGGGAGCGCTTAGCACGTGAAGTACGCGACCGTCCTCCCGGATCAGGAAGTCGTCGACGAGCGTGCCGTCGCGCAGTATGGCCTGCGCGCGGATCCCCGCCGGCCCCCGCTTCAGGTGCTCCGGCCTGACGTCGGGCAGGTAGCGCGCAACCTCGCGGGCATACGAGCGGCGGGACAGCTCGTGAGCAATCTCGGGGACGGCGGCTCGGATGTTCCGGGCGGCGAACCGCCACAGGCCGGCGTACGCCAGCGCATCGCGGGCGTCGCGCGGGTCGACCGAGCCACGGCTGCGTCCCTCGCGGTTGAGTGTCAGGAACGCGTTGGGGCCTGCCCAGACCGCGCCGTCGATCCGCCGGGTGACGTGCACGCCGAGGAAGGGGAAGCGGGGGTCGGGCACCGGGTAGATGTTGCCTCGGACGGCGTCCGCGACCGGCCCGGACAGCTCGTACCAGCTGCCGCGGAAGGGCACGATCCGCGCGTTGCCGGCGGCCCTGCCGGCGAGCCGGTCGGCCTGGACACCCGCGCAGGACACGACTGTCCGGGCCCGGACGACGCCGCGCGGGCTTCGCATCTCGACCGTGGTCGCACCGGTGGGGACGATCTCGGCGACCGTCCATCCGGTACGGACGGACCCGCCGGCCGCCTCTACGTCCTCAGCCAGCGCACGGCACACGGCGGTGAAGTCGATGACCCCGGTGTACGGCGACCACAGCGCCGCTACTCCGTGGGCGGCCGGCTCCCGTTGGCGCAGCTCGGACGGCCCGATCAGTCGCGCGCCCGGAACCCCGGTGGCCTCGGCCCGCTCGGCGAGATTGCGCAGCCTGCCGAGCTCGTCCTCGCTGGCGGCGACCACGAGCTTGCCGTTTGTGACGACGGAGATTCCGCGATCGGCGGCGTACTTCTCGATCATGGCCTTGCCGCGCCCGCACAGCCTGGCCTTCAGCGATCCGGGCCTGTAGTAGATGCCGGCGTGCAGCACGCCCGAGTTGTTGCCGCTCTGGTGGGTGGCGAGCGCCTGCTCCTTGTCGACGACGACGGTTCGGAGATCCGGACGTTGCCGGGTGAGCTGCCAGGCCGTCGCGAGCCCCACGATGCCGGCCCCGACGATGGCGACGTCTGCGGTCTCGTCCGGTTGCGGAGCAGTCCGATCCATGCCGCCGAGCCTATTCGGGTCGGCGAGATGAGGCGGTGCTGGCCTCGGCCGGGGTGATCAGGTGACTCACCGAGCGTGGAGGGCGCTGGTTGTGCCCCTGATCGTCAGGGGTTCGCATGCTGAGACGCGATCAGGTGACCAACCTGCCTTCTGGGGTAGCTGTCAAGTGTTGGGTGATCATTGACAGTTGAATTTCAGGACATCGCGAGCGAACAGCACCCCAGGCCGAGGGCACCGGACGGGCTCTCCGAATCAGTTGACGATGGCGGTCTGGGTGTCCCTGTCCATCCAGCGGATCCGCTCCGGCTCGATCTCCAGCCACACCTCGCTGTCCATGGCTGGGAACATGTCGGCGGGCGCAGAGACCTTGAGGGTGTCCTCGCCGGAGCGAACGGTCAGCAGGTTGTGCGAGCCCAGCGGCTCGAGCACGAGGACGGTCGCGCTGATGCGTCCGGGTGCCGGCTCCTTGTGCACCCGCACGTTCTCCGCCCTGATGCCGAGCACCAGCTGCCGCTTCGCCAGCGAGTCGGCGTGCGAGCCGGTGTAGGGGAACGAGCCGCCGGACAGCCGCACCACCGGACCTCCGTCCTCGGCGACGACCGCGGCGTCGAGGAAGTTCATCGGCGGGGTGCCGACGAACGACCCGACGAAACGCTCACGCGGGTTGTCATACACCTCGAGCGGGGAGTCCACCTGGACGATCCGTCCAGAGTTCATCACCGCGATCCGGTCACCCATGCTCAGCGCCTCTACCTGGTCGTGGGTGACGTAGATGGTGGTGAGCTCCAGCCGCTGCAGCAGTTGCTTGAGCTCGGCGCGCATCTCCATGCGCAGGAGGGCGTCGAGGTTCGACAGCGGTTCGTCCATCAGCAGCACGTCCGCCTTCGTGGCCATCGCCCGCGCCACCGCGACCCGCTGGCGCTGGCCGCCGGACAGCTGAGCGGGGTAGCGGTCGAGGAACTCGGTGATGTGCAGCAGGTCGGCGGCCGAGCGCACAGCCTCCTTGATGGCCTGCTTGCTCTCCTTCTGCATCTTCAGCCCGAACGCGATGTTGTCCTCCACGGTCAGGTGCGGGAACACCGCGTAGTTTTGGAAGACCATGGCGATGCGCCGGGACCTTGGGGGCAGCCCCGTGGCGTCCCGGCCGCCGATCCAGACCCGTCCGGCGTCGACCTTCTCGAGGCCGGCGAGGCAGCGCAACAGGGTTGTCTTTCCGCAGCCGGACGGTCCGAGCAGCACGACGAACTCGCCGTCGGAGACCTGCAGGTCGACGTCGTCGACAGCGGCCACCTTCCCGAACACCTTCCGCACGGACTCGAAGCGGACGTCAGCCATCAGCGGGACACCCTTCCCCACATGTTGAACAGGTACTTCCGGATCACCAGGATCACCACCAGCGACGGCGCCATCAGGAAGAAGCCGCCGGCGAACCGGAAGTGCAGCGGCGACTGGTTCAGCACCGCGAGCATCTCGGCGGGGAGCGTCGGGTTGCGCAGCGTCAGGATGGACGCGGCGAACACCTCGTTCCACGAGATGATGAACGTGAAGATCGCTGCCGCGGCCAGCCCCGGCAGCGCCAGCGGCAGCGCCACCCGCCGGAACGCTCCGAGCCTGCTGCAGCCGAGCGTCATCGCGGCCTCCTCGAGTTCTTCGGAGATGCCGGCGAACACGCTGGAGGTCACCAGCACGACGAACGGTAGCGCCAGCGCCGTGTGAGTCAGCGCGACGCCAAGCGACGTGTCGTCGATGCCGATGCGCAGGTAGGTGACCGCCAGCGGGATCGACAGGATGATGATCGGGAAGGCCCGGGTGCTGACAACGAACAGGCGGAACGCGTTGCCGCCCCGGAAGGCGAACCGGGCCAGCGCGTAGCCGGCCGGCGTGCCGACGGTCAGCGCGATCAGCAGCGTCAGCGCGGCCACGACGACGCTGGTTCGCAGCGCCTCGAGGATGCCGCTGGCGCCGAAGAAGAACTCCAGCGTCTCCGTCGACAGGTTGGTCGGGAGCAGCTTCTTGGGGTAGCTGAACACGTCATCCGGGGTGGAGAACGCGGCCAGCGTGATGAAGTAGAGCGGCACCAGCACCCACAGGGCGAACACCGCGGCCGCGCCGTAGAGCCCGACGGCGCGCAGGACGCTGCCCAGCCTCGCGTTCATCTGATCATCTGCTCCCGTGGCGTGCGGAAGATGCGCAGGATGATCACCGCGGCAACGATCGTCAGCACCAGGATCAGCGCGGCGTACGCCGCCGCCACGTTGGCGTCCCGGAACGTGGTGTGCCACCGCCACGCCTCCGCGGTGAGCACGGTCGCGCCCCGCCCGGTGATCGCGATCACGGTGGCGAAGACCTCGAAGGCCAGCACCGTGCGCAGCAGCAGGGCCACCGCGAGCGCGGGCTTCAGCATCGGCAGCGTCACCCGGAACAGGCGGCGGAAGAATCCGGCACCGAACACCTCCGCCGCCTCGCCGTACTCCTTCGGTATCCCCTGCAGGCCGGCGACCAGGATCACCATCACCAGGGCCGTCGACCGCCACAGCTCGGCCATCACGACCTCCCCGAGCAACAGGTCCGTGCGCTGCGGGTTGATCCAGATCATCGGCTGATCCACCAGGCCGAACCGCTCGAGCACGGTGTTGAGGTAGCCGCGCTCGGTGAAGATCGCGTACCAGATGATGCCGGCCGCGAGATCAGAGATGGCCAGCGGCAGCAGGAAGATGTACAGGAACGCCGACCTGCCCTTCAGCCGGGCGTTGACGACGAGCGCCATCGCCAGTGCGATCACGAACTGGATGGGCAGGATGACCGCCACCAGCAGCAGGGTGAACCACAGCGCTTCGCCGAAGCTGGCGTCGTTGACCATCGTGACGAAGTTGGCCATGGTCCAGCCCCCGCCCTCGCTTTCGAACGCCAGCCGGAAGGCCTGGACCATCGGCGAAACGAAGAACAGCAGGAGGTACGCGAGGGCGGGGACGATCAGCCAGTACGGCAGCTTCTCGGCACGCCGGACCTTGCCGAGTGCTCTGGTAGTGGCCGTGGTGGCGGTCGCGCTCATCGGCGGTGTGTACCGGTTCGCGTCAGCCGCCGACCGGGCATGGACCGTCGCTCTCAGGGTCGGGCGCCCAGCACGGTGCGCCGGTTCCCTCCATGACCTCGGTGAGCCGCTCGGCCTCTGTCGAGAGGGCGGAGCCGGGGTCCTCGCCGTCCACGGCGATGCGCTCGAACGCGGACCGGTAGATCTCGCTGAACGTGCCGCCCTCCTCGCCGAGGCCGATCGGCAGGAGCACCAGCAGCGCGTCGTCCGCCTCGGTCTGCGCGGCGACCGCGTCCGCCTCGAGCTGCACGCCCGGGCTCAGGCTCTCCGCGTCGCCGATGTCCACAACCGGGAAGAAGCCGACCGAGGCCAGGGTGGCGATCTGGCTCTCCGGGCTGAGCAGGTGCCGGATCACGTCCATCGCCGCCTCCGGGTCAGGGGACGTGCGCGGGATTGCCAGGCCTGCGACCACCGGCATGTGGCCGCGGCCCTCCGGCCCAGCGGGAGAGGGGACGACCATGAACTGGTCGGGCTGACTGTCGAGCGCATTAAGCAGCCGGGCAGTGTGGTCCCAGGCCAGCAGCACCTCGCCGGACAGCAGCGGGTCCTCCATGAACTCGTAGGTCAGCGACTGCGGGTGGACGTACTGCCACAGCTCGGCCAGATACTCCCACGGGGCGGGGTCGGTGAACGTGGTCACGACGCCACCGGTGAACGATGGCAGCAGGTATCCCTGGAGGAACCGGTGGAACAGCCCCTCCTCCCCGGCAGGCAAACCGAGCCGGGGGGTTCCCGTCTCATCTGCGATGTTGGCCGCCCACTGCAGGAGGTCGTCGTAGGTGAGGCTCTCGACGTCGGTCCCGTCCGGCAGGTAGTCCAATGCCTCCTGGTTGACCGCGACCACGTAGCTCGCCTGGACCCACGGGATGTACCACTGCTGGTCAGTACCGAGCCGCCCGAGCTCGAGCAGGTCTTCGGCAATGCCGAGGTCGGCAAGCTCGTCGGCGAAGTCCGACAAGTCCATGAGCATGTCCTGGGCCTGCAGGTTGACGTAGGTGCCGTGTAGTGCACCGACGAGCCCGACCTCACCGGCGCCCGCCTCCGCCTCTGCGGTAAGCCGGTCGACGAACTCGGCCTCGTCGGCCGCGCCCACGAACTCGACATCGCCGTCGTAGGTGGACAGCACCTCGTTACGGATGGCGTCGGCCTCCTCCACGGGGTTGAACTGCGTGGAGTAGAGCAGAACCGCGCCGGGCTCTGGGGCCTCTTCCTCGGCGGCCGCTTCCTCCTCCTCCTCGGCGGCGTCCGCGTCGTCTCCCGTGCCGGCGTCGTCCTGCGTGTCGCCGCTGCCGCACGCGGCGGCCACAAGGGTCAGGGCCGCCGTCGTGGCGGCCAGTCGGCTAAGGGGTCGTACTCGTCGCATCGTGGACACTCTCCCTTGAGTCAGTTGTCGTGTAGCAGATCGAGGACGAGGGCGGCGGACCAGGCGAACTCGGTGCCGCCGTGGCCCTTGCCGGTACTGGGGTGATAGTGCTCCGAGAACCCGCTCCGCCTCGCAAGCTCGATCATGGTCGTGCGGAGTTGCGCGGCCGCGCCGGTGAACCCGTACCGGCGGAGGCCGTGGTAGAGCAGCCAGTTTGCGTTGATCCAAACCGTCCCTCGCCAGTAGCGAGTGGGATCGAACCGTGGGTCGTGCGGGGACAGGCTTGGGACCGCCCGACCCACCCCGTCGATCGTGACCATCGCCGTGTCGAGCATGCTGACCAGGTGCCGCGCCCGCTCAGGGTCCGGTACCTGAGCGAAGAGTGGGCTGAACCGCACCCAGGCCAGCGTGTCGATCGGCGCTCCGGCGACCACGTCGACGTCGAGGTAGCCGACGTCGTCGTGCCAGAGTTCGTCGTTCATGGCGTGCGCCGTGGCGTCGGCCCACTCGTCGAACCGCTCGGCCGGTGCGCCGAGCGTCCTGGCGATGCTGGCGAGGTCGCGGTCGGCCTGCACCAGCAGCGCGTTGAACAACGCGTCACGGACGGCGAACGGGGTGGCCGCCCGGATGCGGGCACCGTCGTAGCCGCATTCGACGAACAGCTTGACCAGATGGATGTACCGGTCGTACTCGGCGTCGGTGGGGCGCTCGCCGGGCTCGGCGACCATGAGGTCGGTTCTGCGGTACGGCTGCACCGAACCCGGTGCGGGGACGATGCGCTCGAGGACGCCGTCCCACAGCGGCGAGTTGTCGAGCCCCGACTCCCACGGATGCCAGATCTCGGCGAGGGCGCCCCCGCGGGTGCGCTCCCGGTAGAGGTACTCGTGCCAGGCTGCGAGCCGCGGCAACATCGCGTCCAGGAACTTGCCGGCCCGCGCTCGGTCGGCGGCGGCCTGGTAGATCCGCCATACGGCCGTCGCATGCACCGGCGGCTGCACGATGCCTGAGGTCTGCGGGACGGCCGGGGCCAGGCCGGATGACTCCGTCTGCCAGATCTCCGGTCCGGGGAAGTAGGGTGTCGCCCCGTCGACGAAGACGATGTGCGGCACCATGCCGTTGCTCCACTGCCCGGCGAACAGTGACTCCATCTCGGTCTGGGCGCGGCTCTGGTCGGTATGAGCGTGACCCATCGCCACGAAGGCCGAATCCCAGCTCCACTGGTGCGGGTAGAGACGGGTCGACGGGCTGGTGGCGTGGCCGAGCCAGTTCGCGTCGAGCACCTCTCGGGCGTGGCTCGCCAGCTCTTCGTCGGTCATGGACGATCCTCCGGTCTGAGCCACCCTTGCGATTATTTGTCGTCATTGGATAGCAAATACTTCGAAGGGCGTCAACAGCAGGCCGGTACAGTGGTGCCGTCACGACCCCAGGGGCCGCCGCGCATGTCGATCGATCCCAACCAGCCGATCCCGCTGTACTTCCAGCTCAAGACCCTGCTGCTGGAGGCGATGATCCGCGGGGAGTACGGCCCTGGCGACCGGTTGCCCACAGAGCACGAACTATGCGAGCAGTACGGGCTGAGCCGGACGCCGGTCACCCGGGCGTTGTCCGAGTTGGCGGAGGAAGGGGTGATCCTGCGGCACCGCCGGCGCGGCACGTTCGTCAACCCGCACTGGGTTCCCCGCCGAGGGGCGGAACTGCGAGTCGTCGTCCCTGCGGAGGGGCCGTGGGAGGGCCTGGTCCGCAAGGCCGCCCCAGATGACCTGACGATCAACGTCGTGGTGGTTCCCCGGGCCGACCTGCACCGGACCTTGACGCACGCCGTGGCGGAGGGCCAGGCTCCGGACCTGGCCGTGTTGGACTCTGTGTGGATGCCCGAGTTCGCGGCGGCGCGGTTCCTGCACGCCCTGGACGATCTGGACGAGCCGTGGGTCCGGCGGGAGGTCGAGGCCGACTTCCTGCCGCCGCTCGTCGCGGCGAACCGCTACGAGGAGCGGACCTACTCGGTGTCGCTGTACGCCGACGTCGCAGGGCTCTGGTACAGGCAGCACGACCTGAACCGGCTGCGCCTGGACCCGCCGCAGACGTGGGACGACCTGCTCGCGGTCGGTAAGGCGCTGTCGAGCAGCGGCGTGGCGCACCCGGTGGCGTTGCCGGGCGGCTCGCGCGGCGCCGAGACCACGGCCTACTGCCTGCTCGCGTTCCTCGCGTCCAACGGCGTAGAGGTGCTCGACAACGACGGCGTGCTGCTGGACCAGCCGCCGGCGGTCGAGGCGCTGGCCTTCCTGCGGCGGTTGGTCGAGGAGGGTCTGGTGCCGGCCGAGTCGGTGAGCTACGAGTGGAACCGCCCCGTCCGGCTGCTGGCTCGCGGTCAGGCCGGCGTGAGCTTCGGCGGCAGCTACGAGGCGCGGGCGCTCGCCGAGGTGGTCGGCGTGCCGGTGCACGAACTCGGCCGCCGGGTGGGATTCATGCCCGTGCCCCGCGGGCCACAAGGCGCGCCCGCGAGCCTGGTCGGGACGATGGTGTGCGGCATCTTCCGCCAAGCGGCGTACCCCGACCTCGCCATGCGGTTACTGCGCGAGCTGACTTCACCGGAACTGCTGGCGACGCTTGGCGTCGCGACGGGGCGGGTCCCGCCGCGACGCTCCGCGCTACGGCTCGCCGGACGCGGCAACCCGTTGCTGGTGACAACTGCGGCCATGCTCGAGCACGCGGTGATCCGCCCGCGCACGCCGGCGTACCCGCGGGTTTCCGCGCAGCTTCAGGCGATGCTCGAGGCCGTGCTGACAGGGAAGGCGGCCCCGGCCGCAGCGGCGGGCCGTACCGCCGAGCTGATCTCCGCGATCACCGGCCTCCCCGTCATCCACGGGACGGGCCGAGGCTAGAGGCACCAGCCGACCGCACGATCCGCCGCCCATGCCCAGGCACACCCTGGCCGGGGTAGAGCGCGGTCGGTCGCTCAAGATCTCCTATGGTTGGTCGGCATGGAGACTCGAACGCTGGGACGCACCGGCCGGCCGGTCACGGTGGTAGGACTCGGCGCGTGGCAGATCGGCGATGCGTGGGGGACGGTCACCGACGAGAGCGCGCGTGACGTTCTGCGGGCCGCGATGGAGGCTGGGATCAGCCTCATCGACACTGCAGATGTCTACGGGGACGGACGCAGCGAACGCTTCATCGGGGAGTTGCTGGCCGAGGTCGGTGAGGGCGCACCGTTCGTAGCCACCAAGATGGGCCGCCGGGTCGAGCAGCGTCCGGAGAACTACAACGAGGGCAACTTCCGCGCCTGGACGGACCGGTCGCGGCGCAATCTCGGCGTCGACACGCTCGACCTGGTTCAGCTGCACTGCCCGCCGACGCCGGTCTACGCCGACGACAGCGTGTTCGACTCCCTCGACCGGCTCGTCGCCGACGGCACCATGCGCGCGTACGGCGTGTCCGTCGAGACCTGCGAGGAGGCGCTGGCCGCCATCCGCCGCCCGGGTGTCGCCACGGTGCAGATCATCCTCAACTGCTTCCGGCAGAAACCGCTGGAGGAGGTGCTGCCGGCGGCTCGCGAAGCGGGGGTAGGGATCATCGCGCGGGTGCCGCTGGCATCCGGGCTGCTGTCTGGCAAGTACGACGAGACCACCACCTTCGCGCCCGACGACCACCGGACGTTCAACCGCTACGGGGACAAGTTCGACGTGGGCGAGACGTTCGCCGGCGTTCCGTACGAGGTAGGGCTGGCCGCCGTCCGTGAGCTGGCGCCGCTGGTGCCAGAGGGGGTGACGATGGCGCAGTTCGCGCTGCGGTGGATCATCGATCAGCCCGGCGTGACGACGGTCATCCCTGGTGCGCGCAGCGCGGCCCAGGCGAAGGCGAACGCCGCGGCCGGTGACCTGCCCCCGCTCACCGAGGAGCAGCACGCAGGCGTACGCGACGTCTACGACCGGCATATCCGGCGCCACGTCCATCACCGCTGGTAGCTCGGGCGCACACCACCCGGGGGCACCTACCGCTTTCGCTGCGTGACGACCGTGGTGGGGGCGTTCTCGTGAGGACGTCCGCTCAGGCGGGATCGGTCGTGGCGACGAGCGGGTGCGCGTCTGCAGACCTCAAGAGGGAGACTTCTCCTCAGTGATCAAAATTGCGGTGATCTTGGAGAATCAGGGGTCCGAGAGACAGTTTGATCACTGAGGTCAAGTTTGCCTCTTGAGGTCGGCTCATGCAGCGGGCGTGTACCGGCCCGACGGCCCGCTAGGTCGGTCTCGTGCGGCTCCGCCCGGCCGGTTCTCGCCTGGCGCTATCCACAGCCCGCGCAGACGGTGGCTGGTTATCCACATTCTCGCCATGGCCCGCGCTCTGGACTTCTCGCCGGGGTCACGATGATCGGCATGTCGAACATTCCGGACGATGTGCAGGAGCTACTGCGTCTTAACGATGGCGTGCTGCTCACCGCCGACGCGAGGAAGGCGGGAATCTCCGAGAGCAGGCTGAGCCGTTTGGCGGCCGCCGACCGGCTCAGGCGTCTGGTTCACGGCGCGTACGTAGACGCAGAAGCCTTCGCGAATCTCGACGACTGGCAGCGTTTCACCATGCGAGCGCGGGCATTCGGCCTCCTGAGCGCGCCCGACTCGTATCTCACCGGATGGGCGTGTACCGCGATCAAGGGGTATCCAACGCTCGGCGAGCCACCGAAACTACCGACGGTCGTGCGGCCGAAGGACACCCAGCGCTGGTCGTTCAACGGGACCAGCGGGCGTGTGCTGGTGGCCGATGTCCCTGAAGAACACCGACGTCGGCTAGGGCGGCTCCTGGTTGTCAGCGACGAGTGGGCGGTCGTCGACGTGGCGCGGACGGCTCGGCTGCCGGACTCGCTCGTCGTGGCAGACGAGGCCGTTCGGCGCGGGTGCGACCTGCCCGAGGTTCTGCCGCAGATGCGTCACTGGGCAGGCATCGAGCGGGCGAGGTGGGTCGTTGGACAGGCGGTGCCGACCGTGGAGAGTCCCTTGGAGACGCTGGGCCGCTTTGCGTTCATCGAGTACGGGCTGCCGATGCCGGTGACGAACGCGTGGGTAGGTCATGAGGAGCCGCGGTGGCGGCTGGACGGGCTGCTGCCGTGGCACTGGTGGGGCTACGAGGGCGACGGGGCGCTGAAGTACGACAACCGGGAGGACGCCTCCCGGATCCTGCGGGCTCAGCAGGAGCGTGAGTTCCAGCTGCGTCGACTCGGTCTGGATCTTCTGCGGTACGGGTGGTCGGACGTCTATCCGCGTCGCCAACCGCTGGCCGACAAGGCGCTGGCGCTGCTGGCTGAACACCCGGCGAGGCAAGAGCCCGTGCGGTGGTGGATCGACGTGCCGGGGCACGGGCCGGTCGAGCCGAAGCCGGCGGACTGGCCGTCCCCATACCCGACCGGCATCGGGCTACCGGCTGGCTGGCAGGACGACCACCACACGGCTAACGGGGGACGCGGGAAGCGCCGCGGCGCAGCAGCCAGGCGCTGGTGACAACGACGGCTGCCAAGACCATCGCCAGGACCAGCCAGCCTCCGACGAAGCCGGCGGGGTCGAGCCAGCGCCGTGGCTCCACGCCAAGCTCCGGCAGGTAGGAGCTGATCGGTCCGCGCATCCGCCCCCAGAGCCCGAGGACAATCCCGAGGCCACCGAAAACGGCCGGTCCGGCGGCGAAGACGGTGGTGCCTACTGTCTTCTCCAGCGGGCGCCACAGGGGAGACGCCCAGAGCAGTACGAGCCCGAGCAGCCACAGGATCGCGGGCAAGGCCACGAGTCCGCGAGGGAAGAGCCAGAAGAGCAGGATTGCCGAGACGAACGAGCCGACCACCACCATTGGTACCCAGTCACGCTGCAGCAGCGGCGGCAGCACCCTCTCGGCAGGACGATCCGAGGCAGCCGTGTGCGGCTGCGCGCCGCCGGTTGGCGCACCCGCATGGGAGGCGATCGTCAGCGGATCACCAAGATCGTCCAAGATTCGTTGAACGTCCGCTGGGCCGGGGTCTGAGATTCCCGCGAGTGCGTCGTCGATGTGCCCTCGGACACCGGCGATGACGTCCTCGCGCTCGTCCGCCGGCAGCCCGGACAGGGCAATGGCCAACTCGTGGATGTAGCGCTCGACCTCGGTGATGCGGCGGTACTGCGAGGTGTTCATCAACGTGCTCCTCCCAGGGCGCGGTCGACAGCGTCGCGGAACGGTACCCAGGTCTTTTCGAAGGCTTCGAGGGCCGCCACACCGTCGACGGTGAGCCGGTAGTAGCGGCGGGGCGGGCCGGAGTTCGACTCCCGCCACGACGTGGCCACCAGGCCACTTCGCCGCAGCCGGGAGAGCAGCGGGTACAGGGTGCCCTCGCTGCTGATCAGCACGCCGTCGGCCGCCAGCGCATGAGCGATGTCCAGCCCGTACGACTCGCCGTGCCGCAGCAACGCCAGGACGCAGTACTCGAGCGCGCCTCTGCGCAGGTTGGTGAGTAGCCGCGTGTCCAGCCTCGTACCCTCGCCAGGTACCATGCCACGCAATATACCAACTGATCGCGTCCGCGCTCCAGAGGGACAACTCGTGGGAGTCGGCGTGTCGCGCGCTGGCGGTTGCTCTCAGCGGTCGGCTGCGGCTGTTGGCGCCGGTCATGCCGTTCGTCACCGAGGAAGTCTGGTCCTGGTTCAACGACGGCTCGATCCTCGCGGAGGTCCGCGGACCGGTTGCGGACGTGGAGCGGCTGGAGTCGGCCCGTCACGATCTCGTTGCCGCTGGTCGAGCTACCGACCTGCGGCTCGTCGACGACGCGGGGGCAGAAATGATCAATGTGACAATATGGTAAATACTTGGAAGCAACGGGTTTCCATGAGGGGGATCATTTCGGTGCCCGAGGGCGAAGCGGCGGCGTCAGTGACATCAGGTACGAATACCGTGACCAATGGTGTGCGGGAAGCGGACTTCTCGCCGCAGGTTCATCTCAATCTCAATGTGCGTGGCATGTCGCGTTCCGCGACAATGGCGATCAACGAGCAGATCGCCGATCTGCGGCGGCAAGGCCGCGATGTGGTACGGCTCGGGCTCGGGCAGTCTCCGTTCCCGGTGCCGGACGTGATGGTGCGGGCGCTTCGCGAGCACGCCGCCGAGAAGGACTACCTGCCCACCAAGGGGCTGCCCGAACTGCGCCGCGCGATCGTGGACTACTACCGGCGCCAGCACGACCTCGAATACCTGCCGGAGAACGTACTGGTCGGGCCGGGGACCAAGGAGCTGATGTTCCTTGTGCAGCTCGTGTACTACGGCGAGCTCGTCATCCCAGCGCCCAGTTGGGTGTCCTACGCACCGCAGGCGCGGATCATCGGCCGCAACCTCCACTGGCTGCCGACGGAGATCGAGACCGGGCTTGGCGTCACCCCGGAGGCGCTCGAGCAGCTGTGTCAGGCCGACCCCGACCGCCCGCGGCTGCTGATTCTCAACTACCCCGGGAACCCCACTGGAACGGCATACTCCGAGCAACAGTTGCAGGGCATTGCCGAAGTGGCACGGCGGTACCGGATGCTGCTGCTCGCCGACGAGATCTACAGCGGCCTGCGGTTCGACGGGAAGCACTGCTCGATCGCGCCGTACTACCCGGAAGGCACCATCCTCAGCAACGGTGTGTCGAAGTGGGCGGGCGCCGGCGGCTGGCGGCTCGGGGCGTTCACCTTCCCGACCACGCTGACCTGGCTCGTCGACGCGATGGCGGCGGTGGCTAGTGAGACGTTCACGTCGACGGCGGCGCCGATCCAGTACGCCGCGGTCCACGCGTTCGACCCGTCGCCGGAGTGGGATGACTACCTCGACCGGGCGCGTAACATCCTGCGGAGCCTGATGCGCTACAGCTACAACCGCCTGCGCGCCACAGGGGCGGAGCTGGCCACGCCGAAGGGCGGGTTCTACGTGTTCCCGAACTTCTCGGCGCCGCGTACTCGGTTGGAGGAGCGCGGCATCAGGTCCAGCCGGGAGCTGTGTAAGCGGGCGCTTGACGAACTGGGCATTGCCTTCCTGCCCGGGCAGGTGTTCGGCCGGCCCGAGTACGAGCTGTCGGTCCGCATCTCGTGCGTCGACTTCGACGGCGCCGCGGCGATGGAGGCCGCCGCGCAGCTGGCTCCGGGGGAGCAGCCGGGAGAGGACTTCCTCGACAAGTACTGCAACCCGACGTTCGACGCGATCAACCGGCTGGCGGACTGGGTAGCCAGCTCCTGAGCGGTTCGATCACGACTCCTGCGAACTGATCAAGGTCGCCGTCTGTCGACGCTGCGTGCCATCGCTCGTTGCTCCCTTCCATCAGCCGACATCAGCGGCCGTGTCCCGGTCGCCGTGGCGAGAACTGGTAGATCGTCGTCGTGTCGTACTCCTCGCCGGGCCGGAGCACCGTCGACGGGAAGTTCGGCTGGTTCGGCGAGTTCGGGAAGTGCTGAGTCTCCAGGGCCAGACCGTCGCCTTGGCGGTACGTCCTGCCGCTGGTGCCGATCAGCGTCCCATCCAGGAAGTTGCCGGAGTAGAACTGGATGCCCGGCTCGGTCGTGTAGATGCTCAGCACCCGTCCGCTGTCGGGATCCTTGACGCGGGCGGCCAACTCGAGGCCGTCGCCGTGACGGTCGAGCACGAAGTTATGGTCGTACCCGCGGCCAAACAGCAGTTGCTGGTGACTGTCCCGGATCCGCTTGCCAATGGCGGTCGGCCGGGTGAAGTCCAGCGGCGTACGCCGAACGGGGGCAATCTCGCCGGTCGGGATCAGCGTCTCGTCCACAGGCGTGTAGTGGCTGGCCTTGAGCTGGAGCTTGTGGTCTTCAATGCTCCCGCTGCCTTCGCCCGAGAGGTTGAAGTAGGCGTGGTTGGTGAGGTTGACGACGGTCGGCGCGTCGGTCGTGGCGTGGTAGTGCATCCGGATCTCGTTGTCGTTGGTCAGCGTGTAGGTGACCGTGGTCTCGAGCGTCCCCGGGTAGCCCTCCTCGCCGTCCTCGCTGGTGTACGACAGCTCGAGGCCGACTCTGTCTCGGCGCTGGAAGGTGTCCGTCACCGTCCAGACCCGCTTGTCGAAGCCGACATCGCCGCCGTGAAGGTGGTTCGGCGGATTGTTGATCGCGAGTTCGTACTCTTCGCCGTCCAGGGTGAACCGGCCCTCGGCGATCCGGTTGCCGTACCGGCCGATGATGGCGCCGAAGTATGGGTCGTTGCGCTCGATGTAGTCCTCGAGGTTGTCGAAGCCGAGCGTGACGTTCTCCAATTTCCCGCGGCGGTCCGGCACCTTGATGGACTGCAGGATCCCGCCATAGGTGAGGACGGTGACCTCCATGCCGCGAGAATTCTTCAGGGTGTAGATATCGACATCTACACCGTCGGGTGTCGTGCCGAAGCGCTCGCTGGCGATGCTCGGACCCGGCGGCTTGCCGTGCCCAGCGACGAGGTCGGCGCTTGATGACGGCGCTGCGATCAGACCCGTAGCCGCTACAACGGCGAAAGTGCCCGTAACCCGTCTCGCGATTCGCATTGTTCCGTCTGCAGAGTGGCGTGGGAACATGGTCGCTGCGCTCCTCTCAGTTGAACGGACACGGTCTGTACCTCCCTCTTCTCGCGTTTCGAGTTGAGGGGCTGCGCTGTCCAGCGATTCTCTATTCCACCGGCTCTGGCGGCAGTCGGCACCGAGGTGTGTC
>CAZMXH010000019.1:0-19275 GCA_964570165.1 uncultured Actinomycetes bacterium | reverse complement strand
GATCTGCCCCTCCCCGCCGAGCCCGTGGCAGCTTGCGCAGCCGGTCGCGAACAGCCGGCGGCCCTCGTCGATCTGGTCGGTGGACGCCTGCTGGACGTCGGCGTTGCTCGGCGGGGCGAACGCGGCGTAGAGGCCGCCCAGGATGAGCAGGGCGAGCACGAGGACGACGACGGGCGCAAGCGGATGGCGGCGTCGAGCGGATAGCGCGGTCACGTGGCTCCTCGTCACTGCAGGATGTAGATCGTGGTAAACAGCCCGAGCCACACGACGTCGACGAAGTGCCAGTAGTACGAGACCACGATGGCACCCGTCGCCTGATGGTGCGTGAAGCTACGGGCCATGAATGTCCGCCCGAGGACCAGCAAGAACGCGAAGAGCCCGCCGGTCACATGCAAGGCGTGGAACCCGGTGGCCAGATAGAAGATGGAGCCGAACGGGTCGCTGGACAGCGTGACGCCTTGGTGGATCACCAGATCCGCGTACTCGAGGACCTGTCCCGAGACGAACACCGCTCCCATCAGGTAGGTGACCACAAACCATTCCCGCAGCCCCCAGCTGCCCACCTTGGTGAGCGAGCCGGTTCGCCCAACCTGGCCGCGCTCGGCGCGCCACACGCCGAACTGGCAGGTGATCGAGGACGCCGCAAGGATTGCCGTGTTGACCGCGGCGTAGGGGACGTCGAGCAGCGCGGTCTGGCTCTCCCAGACATCGGGCCGGATGGCGCGCTGGGTGAAGTAGATCGCGAACAGCGAGGCGAAGAACATCAGCTCGCTGGACAGCCAGACGATCGTGCCTACCGAGACGAGGTTCGGCCTCTCGGTCGCCGCCGGCGTTGTCGGGACTGCTGGTGCCTGGGCCACGCGGCCATTATGTCGGTAGCCGACGCGGCTCACACGCCGACCCCGGCATCCGGCCTTCGGTGTGTTCGCTACGATCGCACGGCACGCCGATGCGGGTACCATCGCTCGCGTCAGATCAAGGCTCCGCGTGTAGGGACTGCGGATGAGTACTCGGACCCCCGGCGACCCGCCGACGATCCTCGTGTACAGCGACGACCGGTCGACCCGCGAGCAGGTACGGCTGGCGATCGGTCGCCGCCCGGCGCCCGAACTGCCCAAGGTCGAGATCCTCGAGTGTGCGACGCCGCCGGCCGTGCTCAAGGCCATGCACGGCGGGCAGGTGGACGTGGCGATCTTCGACGGCGAGGCGGTCCCGTACGGCGGCATGGGGCTGGCGCGGCAGGTCAAGGACGAGATCTACCGGTGCCCACCGGTCCTGCTCCTCATCGGCCGCCGGGACGACGCGTGGCTGGCCACATGGTCGCTTGCCGACGCCGTGCTTCCGCACCCGATCGAGCCCATGGCGCTCGCCCGTGCCGTAGCCGACCTGCTGCGGCGCCGGCTCGGCAGCGTGCCGGCGGCGTCGTGAACGCGCAGAGCTGGCCGCAGATCCTGGCGGCTCTGCTGAGCGGGACGGACCTGCCCGCCGAGTCGACGGCGTGGGCGATGAACGAGATCATGTCGGGCCAGGCCACGGCGGCCCAGATCGCGGGGTTCGTCATCGCCCTGCGCGCCAAAGGGGAGACCGTGGCCGAGGTCGAGGGCCTGGTCAGGGCGATGTACGAGCACATGACCCCTATCGCGGTGGACGGGCACGCGGTCGACGTGGTCGGCACCGGCGGCGACCGGGCGCACACGGTCAACATCTCGACGATGGCGGCGATCGTGGCCGCGGCGGCCGGGGCGCGGGTCGTCAAGCACGGCAACCGGGCGGCCTCATCGGCGTGCGGGGCGGCCGATCTGCTCGAGGAGCTTGGCGTGCGGCTGGACCTGGCGCCGGACCGGGTCGAGCAGATCGCCGCGGAGGTCGGCATCACCTTCTGCTTCGCTCCCGTCTTCCACCCAGCGCTGCGGCACGCGGCGGTGGCGCGGCGGGAGCTCGGTGTTCCTACCGCGTTCAACTTCCTAGGGCCGCTCGCCAACCCGGCCCGGCCGCGCGCCCAGGCCGTCGGCGTGGCCGACACCCGGATCGCGGGCATCGTCGCGGGCGTGCTCGCCGGGCGCGGCGTGTCCGCCCTGGTGTTCCGGGGCGACGACGGGCTCGATGAGCTCACCACCACGACCACCAGCCGGGTATGGCTGGTGCGCGACGGCGAGGTTCGCGAGGAGCGCTTCGATCCGGCGTCGCTCGGCATCCCGCTCGCCTCCGCCGAGGCGCTGCGCGGCGGCGAGGCCGCGCACAACGCCGCGGTCGCGCGACGCTTCCTGGCCGGCGAGCCCGGTCCGGTTCGCGACGCGGTGCTGCTCAACGCGGCAGCCGCGCTGGTCGCCCATGAGGGCGTGACGGACCGCCTCGTCGACCAGTTGCGCGAGGCGTTCGCGCGCGCTCAGGACGCAGTCGACTCCGGGGAAGCAGCGGCCTTGCTCGACCGCTGGGTTGCCGCCTGCTGACTGCGGTGGCCGAGCCGTCCCGGGGCGCCCCTGCGCCGCACCGGGACGGCGGTTACAGCCTCGTCACCTTTGGGTTGGGCAGCGTGATCCTGCGCACCTCGGAGCCGAAGGCGACGTGCACCACCGTGTCGCTTTCCACGAGGACCACCCGGCCGACACCGTGCCGGTCGTGAGTGATCCGGTCGTCGACGTCGTACTTCTCAACGGGCGGCGCGGTGATGTCCTTGAACGGGCTGGCGGGCAGCACCGGCCGTCGTGCAGTAGTACGTGCACTCATGAACGTCCATAGTGCTCCTAGATCCGCCGCGTTGGGTAACAAAAGCTCAACACTTGAGACCCGACTCCGTGACAGACCATTGCGCCGCCCGGGATGAGCGCGGCAGCGGTCAGTCGGCGTCGTCGGCGCCGAGCGCGAACGCGGCTTCCAGGTCGTGCGAGGAGAACGTGCGGAAGGCGATGTGCGTGTCGGTACGCAGCACGCCTGGGATCTTGTTCAGCCGGTCGGCCACGACGTCGGCGACCTGCTCGTGCTCGCGGACCCGAACCATCGCCACGAGGTCGATCTCACCGGTTACCGAGTACACCTCGCTGACGCCGTCCAGGTCAGCGATCTGCTCGGCCACTTCAGGGATGCGCGCGACGTCGGCCTGCACGAACACGATCGCAGTGATCACGGGAGCCTCCCTGACGATGAGTACGCTGCTGCCCCAGCGGGCACCTTATCGCCCCTGCGCGGACTCGACGACGGGGAGGAACAGCGACGCGCTGCGCACGGGCATCGCCCAGGTGCCCTCGACCTCCACCAGGCGGGTGCCCGGCTGCTCCAGCCAGCGCAGCACGCACTCGGTCTCCTCGACGGTGGCCGCGGGCAATGGGGGCGGCGCGGGCTCCGCGGTCTCCGCCGTGGCGAGCAGCGCGTCGAGGTATGGCCGCGGGTGCTCTCCCGGCGGCGACGTACCGGCGGCAGCCAGCCGCCCGTACCGGACCACGTGCATCTCCCAGCCGCCGGAGTCGGTGCGACGGGCCGCGGCGAGCTCGGGCACCGTCGCCAGCGCTGCCACCCGCTGCCGCCTCGCGGCCGCTCGGAGGAACGTGACCAGGCGGTCGCGGCGCACCGCGGCGTCCTCGTAGCGGCCGGAGTCTGCGAGCCGCCTGATGCGCGCCAGCAGGCGCGTGACCACCGGCTCAGGGTCGGCCGTGATCGCCCGCCGCACATCGTCGGCGTGCCGCGCGTAGTCTTCGACCGATTCCATGCCTGCGCAGGGCGCGCCGCAGCGGCCCAGCTCGGCCAGCACGCACGGGGTACGAGTGCGCGACGGCGACAGCCGATCGGTGCACTGCCGGATGGGGATCGCGTCGTGGACGGCCGTCATCGCCGCCTCCGCCAGCCGGCGTGAGCGGAAGGGGCCGAGGTACGCGGCGTGGTCCGCCTTGACAGCGCGGACGAGAGACAGCCGGGGAAACGGCTCCACGGTCAGCTTCACCCAGCTCGAGCGCTCCGGGGCGCGCGAGCGGCGGTTGTAGCGCGGCTTGCGTTCGGCGATCAGCCGAAGCTCGCGGACCTCGGCCTCGAGCGGCGTCGCGCACTCGATCCCGGTGACCGACTCGGCGACGGCGACCATCTCGGTCATGCGCGCTCGGGTTTCCGAGGACGTGAAGTAGTTGCGGACTCGCGCCCGCATGTTGACGCTCTTGCCTACGTACAGGGTCTCGCCCTGGCCGCCCATGAACAGGTACACGCCGGGCGCCGCCGGCAGCCGCTCCGCGAGGTGCCGCTTGCTGCGCTGGGCGGGCGTGACCGTGTGTTGCCACAACACCAGCTCGTCGACGGTGTGGACCCCCACGTTGCCCAGCCGCTCGAGCAGCCCGTGCAGCACGTCCACGGTCGCCCGGGCGTCGTCGAGCGCGCGGTGCGTCGGGGTGGTGGAGGAGCGGAACAGCCGGGCCAGCGTTGCCAGCTTGCAGTCGCGAGCCTCGTCGCTCGCCAGCGCCCGGCGGGCGATCCGCACGGTGTCGAGCACCTCGAACCGCGGCCACGGATACCCGGAGCGGTCACAGGCGGCCTCGAGGAATCCGATGTCGAACGCCGCGTTGTGCGCCACGAGCGTGGTGCCGCGGGCGAACTCGAGGAACGCAGGAAGCACCGATGTGATCGGCGGCGCGTCCGCGACCATCCGCTCCGTGATGCCGGTCAGCACCGTGACGAAGGCCGGGATGCCGGCCGCCGGGCGAACCAGGGTCTGAAACTCGCCGAGCACCTCGCCTCCGCGCACCTTCACGGCTCCCACCTCGGTGATCTCGGCATCTGCGGGGGATCCGCCAGTGGTCTCGAGATCGACCACGACGAAGGTAGTGGCGGCCAGCGGTGCGCCCAGCTCGTCCAGCGTGCCCTGCACCAACTGCCCTACCGGCTCGGCCGGTCTCCCGGCCCCTGAACTCCGACCCCCGCGATCGGCCGCGATCAGCGCCATGGCACGCACCGTACGAGCCGGCACCGACACCACAGCGGCGACGCGCCGAGGCTCATCTAGGCTCGGAAGGGAGCAGCAGTTGATGCCGGACAGGCCAGCCCGGCGAGGAGGAGGCCGTGACCGTACCGAATGCGACGGCGACCGGCCGGCGTCGCCGCGCCTCCCGGGGTGTTGCCCGGTGTCGTCCCGTCGGCCGGAGAGCATCCGGGCCGCGGCACGAGGAGAGCGCTGAGCGCGTGTGACGGCGCTACCGGACGCGGTCCGGGCCAGCGTGATCGCGCTGGCCGCGGGTGTGCTGGGCACAATGAAACCCGATGAGATCCCGCCGCCGCTGCGGCCGGTGGCGCGGTTCGCCAGTGCGAAGCGGGCGCGCGCCGCAGGGAGCGCGATCGCGGCGGCGCTCGAAGCCGATCCGGCGTTCCGCGGCCGGGTGTTGGACGCCGCGACCAAGGAGCTGCCCGGGCTGGCCGAGGCGCTCGCCGAGGGTGCGCCACCTCCCGCCGCCGACCCCGTGGACGTGGCGACCGTGGCGTATCTGCTGCGGCCCGAGGGCTGGGAGGAGATGGTCGCGGCCGCCCGGGAGGCGGAGCGGCGAGCCGAGCAGGAGATCCGCGAGGCGCGGCAGGCGGCGACCGCGGAGCGGCTGCGAGAGCAGCTCGCGGCGGCCAGGGCGTCCGCACGCGAGACCCGGGAGCGGTACACGAGAGAGGTCAGCCGGCTCAAGACGGAGAACGCGACGTTGCGCCGCCGCTTGGACGAGGCCCTGGAGTCCGCCTCCACGGCTCGCGCTGCGCAGGAGGAGGCGTCCTCGGCCGTCGAGCGCGCAGCGGCAGCGCGGGCAGCGGCCGAGGCGGAGGCGCGCCGGCTGCGGGTGAGGCTGGCCGAGGCGGAGGCCGCGCTCGAGGAGGCAAAGCGTTCGGCTCGGGAAGACCGCGGCCTCGAGACGGTTCGGCTGGGCCTGCTCCTGGATACGCTGACCGAGGCCGCGGTGGGCCTGCGCCGCGAGCTGGCGTTGCCCGCCACCTCTGCCCGGCCGGCCGACGCGGTGGCCGCGGCCGGCCCGGGGGAGCCCGGCGTCCCCCAGCACGGCCGCGCCAGGGCCCCTGACGACCCCGCGTACCTCGCCGAGTTGCTCGCGCTGCCGAAGGTGCATCTGGTGGTGGACGGCTACAACGTCACGAAGGCCGCGTGGCCGACGATGCCGCTCGACGCGCAGCGCAACCGGCTGGTGCAGGCGCTGGGGGCGCTCGGATCCCGGACGGGCGCGGAGATCACCTGCGTCTTCGACGGCGCCGACGTGACCGTGCCGCCCGCGGTCGGGCCGGCCGCCGGGGTGCGGGTGCTCTTCAGCCGGCCAGGCGAGACGGCCGACGAGCTGATCCGGCGGCTGGTTCGAGCCGAGCCCGAGGGCCGGTTGGTGGTCGTGGTGTCGTCCGACCGTGAGGTGGCCGAGGGCGTGCGGCGCCCCGGCGTGCGGACCGTCGAGTCCGCGGCGCTGATCGACAAGCTGGCGGGCTAGCCGGGCGAGGTACGCAACGGCGGGCGCCCCGCCCCGAACTCGCCGCAGCCGAGCCCGGTACGCAGGGCGCGGCCACTTGCCCGTGGCGTGATCTAGTAGCTAGTCTGCCGCCCGGTGCCTGCTCCACCCTGCCGGCCGACGGCCGACGGGCAGGCACGCGAGAGCTGACGGAAGGACCACCGTGCCCGAGCCCAGCAGCCGGACCACGAGTCATCCTGGCCCCAGCAACCGCATAACGCGATCTCGGCGGACTCTCGTCGCACTCGGCGCGGCGGTGATGACCGTCGGCGCCGGGCTCGCCGGCGCACAGGTGGTGTTCGCCGATCCTGACCTGTCGCTCGACGAGGTCAAGGACCAGGTTGCAGAGCTCCACCACGAGGCCGAGGTCGCCGCCGAGCGTTACCACCAGGCGACCGACGAGCTTGCCGAGCTCGAGCGGCGGCTGGCGAAGGCCGAGGAGAAGGTCGAACGCCAGGAGGCCGTGCTGGAGGAGATGCTCGCGGACATCGGCGGCTTCGCGGCGGCGACGTACCGCACGGGCGGCATGGACCCGACGCTGAAGATCCTGCTCACCGAGAACCCCGACGACTACCTTGCGCAGGCCTCGGTCGTCGATGCCTACGCCAACCAGCAGACCGAGCAGCTCGCCGCGGTGGCCGCGCAGCGGCAGCGGCTGGAGCAGGACTCGCTGCTTGTCGAGGAGGAACTCGATCGGATCAAGGCGCTCGAGGAGCAGCTGGAGCGCGAGAAGACACGCGCCGAGGACTTGCTCGCCGAGGCCGAGGCACTGCTCGACCAGCTCGAGGCCGAGGAGCGCGCCCGTCTCGAGGAGGAGCGCCGGCAGGCCGAGCGGGAGGCACTCGCGGAGCGGGAGAGCCGGTCGCAGGACCGGTCTGACGCAGGGTCGTCGTCGGGCGGCTCCGGCCGGGGCCAGATCGCGCTGGATTTCGCGCTCGCGCAGCTCGGTGACGCGTACCAGTGGGGTGGCACCGGGCCCGACGCCTGGGACTGCTCCGGGCTCACCCAGGCCGCGTGGGCGCAGGCCGGGGTGTCACTGCCCCGCTCGTCCGGGTCACAGATCGGGGTCGGCACCCGCGTCTCGTGGGACCAGCTGCAGCCAGGTGATCTGCTGTTCTTCTACAGCCCCATCAGCCACGTGGGCATCTACGCCGGCAATGGCCAAATGGTCCACGCGGTCCGGCCGGGTGTTCCTGTCCAGGTGGTGGACCTCGGGGGCTACTACCAGTCGAACTTCTCCGGCGCGACGCGCCCGGCGACGTGATCCGCGTCGTTAGCATCATGTAGGTGAGAACCACCGGCGCGGCCCCGTGGCTCGCCGCGCTGATCTTGTTCGCGGCCGTCGTCGCCGTTGTGCTGACGACCACCCCGTGGGATCCCTTCGAGGGTGCGGATGTCCAGGTCGAGGTCGCCGATCCGGAGCGGGACTTCACGGTCGAGGAGCGCGACGCTGCTCGAAGCTACGTCGGGGAGGTCCGCCCGCCCGCATACGCCGGCCTGGCGGTGAGCGTCGTCCTGGCCGTGGCCCTCGGTGTGACGCCGCTGGGCGGCCGGCTCGTGGTCGCGGCCGCTCGGCCCCTCGGCACGGGCTGGGTCTGGCAGGTGCTCCTGGGTGGGCTGGCGTTGCTGCTGGTGGTCCGCCTCGCCACGCTGCCGTTCTCGGCGTGGGTGGAGTCGGTCCGCCGCGACTACGGGCTGTCCACCCGAGACTGGGGTGGGTGGCTAGCGGACGTCGGGCGGTCGTTCGGGTTGCAGGTCGCCGGCACGCTCGTTGCGGTGACGGCGATGGTGGCGCTTGCTCGAGCGCTGCCGCGCTGGTGGTGGGCGCCGGCCGCGGGAGGAGCGGCGCTCCTCGTTGTGGCGCTGTCGTTCGCCTATCCCCTGGTGGTGGAGCCGCTGTTCAACGACTTCCGTCCAATGGACGACGGCGAACTACGGACCTCGGTGGTGGAGATGGCCCGGGCCGAGGGTCTGGAGATCGACGAAGTGCTGGTCGCGGACGCGTCCCGGCGTACCACGACGCTCAACGCCTACGTCTCTGGATTCGGCGCGACGCACCGAGTGGTGATGTACGACAATCTGCTGGAGCAGGCTCCGGACAGTGAGGTGCGACAAGTCGTGGCGCATGAGGTCGGTCACACCGTCGAGAATGACGTTCGTGACGGCACGCTGGTGGGCGCGCTGACCGTGGCGTTGGGAGTCTGCGTGCTGGCCGGCGCGCTGTCGTGGCGATGGCTGCTGGACCGGACCGGAGCCGACGGTGCCGCCGATCCGCGAGTCCTCGGGCTCGTGCTGGCGGTCGTCGCGGTTCTCGGCCTGGCGGCATCGCCGGCCGAGAACCTGATCAGCCGGCGGGTTGAGACCCGTGCCGACGTGCACGCTCTGGAGCTCACCCGGGACCCGGCGACGTTCGTCCAGATGCAGCACCGCCTGGGGGTGACGGCGCTGTCCGATACCGACCCGCCGCCGCTGGTGTTCGGTCTGTTCTCCTCCCACCCCACCAAGCCGCAACGGATCGCTCTCGCGCGGACGTGGGCGGAGCTGAACTCGCAGCCAGTGCCTGCCGGACTGGCGGTTGCCGACTGATGCCCCGAACGCTCATCGTCACCAACGACTTCCCCACCCGGCAAGGGGGCATCGAGTCGTTCGTGTACAGCCTGGCGAACCGGTTCCCACCGGACGAGGTCGTGGTCTACACCGCGGCCATGGCGGGTGACGCGCAACTCGATGCGCGATTGCCGTACCAGGTCGTGCGCGATCCTGCGTCGATGCTGCTCCCGACCAGAGCCGTGCGCCGCCGGGTGACCCGGCTGTTCCGGGCGGCCGGGTGCGACTCGGTGCTGTTCGGTGCCGCTGCACCGCTCGGTCTGCTCGCAGACTCGCTGCGCGAGGCCGGCGCGCGACGCATCGTCGGCCTCACCCACGGCCATGAGACCTGGTGGGCGAAGGTGCCTGGTGCCCGGCAGAGCCTGCATCGCATCGGCGAGGAGTGTGACGTGCTCACCTACGTCTCGGAGTTCTGCCGGATGCGGATCATGTCGGCGCTGTCGCCGGCCGCCGCTGCGCGGATGGTCAGGCTGGCTCCGGGGGTGGACAGCTCGATCTTCCGTCCGGGCAGGGGTGGTGCTGAGCTGCGGCGGCGGATGGGCGTGGGAGCGGACCAGCCTGTACTGCTGTCGGTGTCGCGGTTCGTGCCGCGGAAAGGCCAGGACACGCTGATCCGTGCGATGCCGGAGGTGCTGGACTCCGTCCCTGACGCGCTGCTGCTGCTCGTGGGCGACGGGCCGTACCGGGTACGGCTCGAGCGGCTGGTCGACGAGTGCGGTGTGCGCCGCTCGGTCGTGTTCGCCGGCGCGGTTCCCTGGACGGAGGCGCCGTCCTGGTTCGACGTCGGAGACGTGTTCGCGATGCCGTGCCGCACCAGGCGTGGCGGCCTCGAGCCGGAGGCGCTGGGGATCGTATTCCTCGAGGCCCAGGCGTCCGGCAGCCCGGTGCTCGTCGGCGACAGCGGCGGCGCCTCGGAAACCGTGCTGCACGGCGAGACCGGGTTCGTGGTCGACCCCTACAGCCCGGCCGCGGTGGCGCTGCGGGCCGCCGAGATGCTCGGTGACCTGGACAAGGCCCGCGAGATGGGCCGCCGCGGGCGCGCCTGGGTGGAGCGGGAGTGGAGTTGGGAGCAGTCGATGGCGACGCTCCGCAGCCTGATCAGATGAGGCGGGCGCCTATCGGGTCGCCTGCGGCGCCGAGGATCTCGCTGCCGAGGGCCACACGCCACCGGGTCGGCGGCACTGCGGCTCCCCGTGATCAGTTGCCGCTGTAGCCGTCGTCGAGCAGACCGGCGCGGACCGCCGCCATGATGGCCTGAGCCCGGTTGGCGGCGCCCAGCTTGTCGTAGAGCTTCGACACGTGGGTCTTGGTCGTCGACTCGCTGATGTACAGCTTGCGGGCGATGCTGGTGATGCCCAACCCCTCGGCGAGCAGGTCGAGCACCTCGCGCTCGCGCCGCGTGAGCTGCGGTCCGGAGGGGTTGAGCCGGCGGCGCATCGCCTCGGCCAGGTCAGAGGCCACGAACGAGGTGGGCTTGGCGGAAGCGTGCCGCGCTGCCGCGACGACGTCGTCGCTGGGCGCGCTCTTGGGCACGAAGGCCGAGGCTCCCGCGTCCAGCGCGGCGAAAAGCTGGTCGTCGCCTGCGTACATCGTCAGGATCACCAGGCCGACGTCGGACCGGGCCTGCCGGAGCTTCTGCGCAAGCTCCAGCCCGTTGCCGTCCGGGAGCCGGACGTCGATGACCACCACATCGGGCCGCAAGGTCATGGCCAGCCGGGTGGCATCGGCGAGCGCCCCAGCCTCGCCGACGACCGTGAAGTCCGGGTCACGCTCGAACGCCCGCCGAAGACCCTGCCTGATGAGCTCGTGATCATCCACCAGCAGCACTGTTGCCGGCACGGTTACCCCTTCTCATCCTCGGCCCCGACCGATACGCCCACGACCGTACCGCCTTCAGGGCGGTTCTCGATGACCAATGTGGCACCAACTCGCCTGGAACGCTCGGCCATGATGTCCAAGCCGTACCGGTCCCGAGGGCGGACACCGAGCCCGACGCCGTCGTCGGCGACCTGGACCTGGGCCGCGGGCGGGTTCACGGTGACGGAGACCCAGAGGTTGCGGGCCTTGGCGTGCTTGCGGACGTTCGTGATCGCTTCCTGTCCGATCCGCAGCAACTCGGCCTCCACCTCCGGCCGCAGCCGTTCGTGAGACTCGTTGTGCACGAGGTGCACCGTCAGGCCGGTCTGCGATCCCACCTGCCGAGCGTAGCTTGCAAGAGCGGTTCCCAGCCCGGAATCGACAGGGACATCGCTGCGTAGATCGAAGATGGAGTGACGTAGATCGGACAGAATGCGCGTAACCTCCTTGCGGAGCGTGATCGCCAGCGAACGCAGGTCGGCGCCGCGGGCGCGCGCCTGCAGATCGTCGATCAGGTAGCCGAGCGAGGCGAGTTCCTGCGCGATGCCGTCGTGGATCTCGCGGGCGAGCCGCCGCCGCTCCTCCCGCGTGGCGATCTCACGCACCTCGTCGAACAGCAGCGCGGTCTCGAGGCGGAGGGCGTCGTCCTCGAGCGAACCGACGAGGATCTCCAGTTGCTCGGAGCTCAGCGACTCACCAGTGTCCGCCGCGACCGCACCGATGGTCCGGCTGGCCACGCGCAGCGGCAGGACGAGCCGGTGGAGCCGGCGACCGATCGCCCTTGTGGTGGGCGTCTCGCTCGTCCACGCATCGATGATCATCTGGTCGTGCTCGATCCGCTCCAGCCACTTGTCGTCGCCGCCGCGACGGGCGAGCGGGAGGACGACACTGCCCTCCCGTCGCACGAGCAGCGCGGCGCGCTGAGCGTCGGTGCGCCCCCAGACGTCGTCCAGCACGCCGGTGGCCAGCGTGACGGGGTCGAGGCCGCCGGACAACCTCCTGGACACGACCCGCAACTCGGAGAGCAGCCGGTAGGCCGCCCCGTAGCGGCTGACGTCGGCGGGCTGGAGCGTGCGCTGGCGGCGGACCCAGGCGCCGATCGCCCCGGTGGCGAAGATCATGGGCACCCACGGGGCGAGGCTGACCAGCGTGTCGAGGTCCAGCGGGAGGGGCCGGAACACGAGGCCTACGAACAGCGCGGCGGTCCCGGCGCCGGTGCACAGGCCAGCTCCGGCGATGCTTGCCGCCAGCCCGCCGGCGAAGCTCGGCAGCAGCAGGTACGGCAGCGCGAGGTACGAGTCGCCCATTCCGAGGCCGATGATCAGGGCGGCAGCAGCGATCTCGGCGATGGCGAGCGGCCACGCGCGAGGCAGCAGCCGCTGACCGATTCCGGCGGCAAGGGCGACCGGGGCGAGGGCGATCAGCCACCACCAGGTGTCGACCGTGTCGCTGGCGGCGCCGGTCAGCGCGACGACGAGCGCCAGCATGCTCGGTCGGGCAACGGCAACTGCACGCCATTGCCGCTCGTCGAAAGGGTGCGGCGCGATGGAAGTCACCGGCGGCGCCTGTCGGTCTGCCGGGTGGGCATGGCCGACAGTGTGCCCCAGATAGCCGCTTGATGCCGACTTAAGTGGGCCGCCCAGTGGGTATTGTGTGCGGCCGATGACGGCGATGCCCGAAGGGACGGTGCTCTCCAGTGGCCAGACGCGGCTCTGACCAGCGGCGGGATGCGGCGCCGACGATCGACGTCATGGACGACTCGTTCGTTGTGGCCGACCGGCGGCGCCTGGCGGCCCGGTTCGCCGACCCGGCGCTGTGGCGCTCCTGGTGGCCAGGCCTGGACCTCACGGTCGACGAGGACCGCGGACGGCAGGGCATCCGCTGGACGGTGGCGGGCGCGCTGACCGGGTCGGCGGAGATCTGGCTGGAAGAATGGCACGACGGCGTGCTGGTGCACTGGTTCCTGCGGGCCGATCCGCCGTCGCGGCGGAGGCGCTCGGCGGCCCGGCTTCAGCGGTCGTACGTCGTCGCGTACAAGCGGCGAATCCACCGGCTCAAGGATGAGCTCGAGTCCGGCCGTGCCGTGGGCACCTCCCGGGCCGGCGGGCCTAGCGGTAACCTCACGGTGCCGTCACACGACAAGGGGACCTCGCATGGCGGAGCAGACCACCTCGAGCATCACGATCGCCGCGGCGCCGGCCGATGTGATGGCGGTGATAGCCGACCTTGAGAACTATCCGGAGTGGACGGCCTCGGTGAAGCAGGTCGACGTCCTGTCGGTCAACGAGCAGCAGCGGCCGGCCGAGGCGCGGTTCGTCCTGGATGCGGGGGCGATCAAGGACACCTACACGCTGGCCTACGAGTGGGACGACGATCGGGAAGTGCGATGGACCCTGGTCAGCGGAGGCCTGTTGCGCGCTCTGGATGGCGCCTACACGCTGGTCGAGACCGGTGACGGCAACACCCGGGTCACCTACCAGCTCACGGTCGAGGTGTCGATCCCGATGCTCGGCCTGATGAAGCGCAAGGCCGAGAAGGTGATCATCGACACCGCGCTCAAGGAGCTGAAGAAGAGAGTGGAGGGCTAGCCGGTGGGCTTCACCGTCGGCGTCGATGTCGGGGGCACCAAGATCGCCGGGGGAGTGGTCGACACCTCGGGAAAGATCCTTGACCGGATCCGCAGGAGCACTCCGTCGACCGACCCGGACGCGATCGTCCAACAGATCATCGAGGTCGTGACGGAGCTGCGAGGCTCGTACGACGTCGACGCGGTGGGGGTCGGCTCGGCCGGTTTCGTGGACGCGACACGATCGACGGTGCTGTTCGCCCCCAACCTGGCGTGGCGCAACCTTGCCGTCGGAGACCGCGTCGCGGCTGCGACCGGGCTGCCGACCGTGGTCGAGAACGATGCCAACTCCGCGGCCTGGGGTGAGTTCCGCTTCGGAGCGGCGGAGGATGTCGACGACATGGTGTGCCTCACGGTGGGCACCGGGGTCGGCG
Source organism: uncultured Actinomycetes bacterium (assembly GCA_964570165.1). Lineage (GTDB taxonomy): Bacteria > Actinomycetota > Actinomycetes > Jiangellales > Jiangellaceae > JBMCTR01. Next base: position 5,353 of record CAZMXH010000019.1, on the reverse strand, counting down.
GCGGGCTGGTGCTCGACGGTGTGCTCTACCGTGGAGCGCACGGCATCGGGGGCGAGCTTGGCCACCTGCGCCTGGTCCCGCAGGGCCGGCGGTGCGGCTGCGGGAGGCAGGGTTGCCTGGAGCAGTACGCCAGCGGCAACGCGCTGGAGCGCGATGCCCGGGCTGCCGCGGTCCAGCGGCCCGCTGCAGCGGCCCGGCTGCTGGACCTCGCAGGAGGCGACGTCTTCGCGTTGCGCGGCGAGATGGTGACCCAAGCCGCGCGGGAGGGAGACCGGCTGGCCACCGAACTGCTCGCGGGCATTGGACGCTGGCTGGGCGAGGCGCTGGCGTCGCTGGGCGCCGTCCTGGACCCCGCGGTGTTCGTGATCGGTGGAGGCGTGTCCCAGGCCGGCGAGCTGCTGCTAGGCCCGGCCGAAGAGGCGTACCGGGCCAACCTGACCGGCGGCGGCCATCGGCCGGAGGCGCAACTGCGGGTCGCCACCCTTGGCGTCGACGCCGGAATCGTCGGCGCAGCCGACCTAGCCCTCCGGTGACGGTGGGTTCGATCACGTTCAGCAGGCCCACCCCTGCCTCGGCAGGGGTGCGTGCCTGGTGGCGTGCGGCGGACCCTGGTGGGCGGCCCATCTATCGGGGACGCGGCGCCGGCCTAGCACGGCTCGAGTTGCGCTCCCGCCTGTTTCGGCGGTGTGTCGGTGCCGGGCGTTGAAGCCTATGGTTTCCCCGTGGAGAAGCTGCGGGTGGTGACGTACAACGTCCGGGCACTGAGAGGCGACCGGGCGGCGGTCAGCCGTGTCCTGCGGTCGCTCGACGCCGACATCGTCTGCCTGCAGGAGGCTCCACGGTTGTTTCGCTGGCGGTCGCGGTGTGCCGCCCTGGCGCGGGAGTCGGGCCTGCTGTACGTCGCCGGTGGAGGGACGGCCGAGGGTGTGGCGATGCTGGCCGCCATGCGGGTGGACATCGACGCCGTCGTGGAGCAGCAGCTCAGCCGATCACCCCGCCTGCGCCGCCGGGGGTTCGTCGCTGCCCGGATCCGCAAGGCGGGTGCGCCGTGCACGGTCGCGAGCGTTCACCTCGGGCTAGGCGCCGCCGAGCATCCCAGGCACATCGCGGAGATCCGCGGTGTGCTGAACCGCTTCGGCGAGGAGGTCGAGGTGCTCGCGGGGGACTTCAACGAGACTCCCGGCGGGGCGACCTGGCGGCGGCTGGCCTCCGAGTTCGTCGACGCGGGTGAGGGCGACGGCAGTCCCACCTTCCCCGCCACGAAGCCGCGCAAGCGGATAGACGGCGTGTTCGTCGGCGGGCCAGCGTCCGTGACGGCCTACCGCGTGGTCGACGACGACGACGTCAAGGTCGCGAGCGACCACCGCCCCGTCGTGGTGGACGTGGAACTGGGGCGGACGTGAGGCCGCGCCCCTGTCGCAGTGGGTCTAGGTCCCCTTCGCCGGGTGGACGCGTGCCCCGGGCCTGTAGCCAGGAACGAGCTCGAGCGCGAGTTGCTCCAGAAACAGGCCGACGTCGGTGACCACGCCGCGGGCCTGCGTCGAGCCACGGTCGGCGAGCTTGATCACCGTGGCCGGATTGATGTCCACGCACACGAGCGGCGTTGAGGCGGGAAGCAAGTTGCCTGTGGCGACCGAGTGCAGCATTGTCGCCACCATGATTGCGAATCCGACCCCGGGCAGGGCGTCGCGCATGGCCCGCTGCCCCTCGATGACGTCGGTGTAGACATCGGGCAGCGGCCCGTCGTCGCGCGGCGATCCGACCAGCACGGCCTGCTTGCCCTCGGTGACGAGCGCGTGCATGATGCCGCCGGTCAGCACCCCTTGGTCTACGGCCGCCCGGATCGACCCGGCCGCCCGGATGCGGTTGATCGCGCGGATGTGGTGCTCGTGACCATGCTCCACACCCCTACCGTGGGCGAGGTCGACGCCGAGCGACGTGCCGAACAACGCAGCCTCGATGTCGTGCGTGGCGATCGCGTTGCCGCCGAACAGGACGTCTACGTAACCCGCTCGGACAAGCGCGACCATCGCCGGTGCGGCACCGGTGTGCACGACCGCGGGCCCGCACACCCACAGGATGTCCTCGCCGGCCGCCTTGACCGCGCGCAGCTGGTCGGCGACCTGCTGGACCAGCACCGTCTGGGGTTTCTCTGACGAGACGTCCGAGCTCATGAAGTCGAACACCCGCTCGCCGCGAGCATGGGTCGGTCGCCGAACCGGGTGTACCCGCACGCCGGCTGCTCCGCACACCACGCGGTCTCCGGCGCGAACCTCGCTGACGGGGATGGTCCGCACCGCGGTGCGGCCGCCGTCGTCCCGGACAAGCAGCCCGCAGTCCATCTCGGGGCGTTGGACCGGGACCCATTCGGAGCCGATGCGGACATCGGTGTCGAGGTTGGTGGTGGAGTAGAAGTCGTCCGGGAACACCCCGTCCCGCTCGACGGTGCGAACGACGGCCTCGCCGGGCTCAACGAGGTTCGCGCCGTGCGTCTGCAGCCGCATCAGCAGGCGGGCGAGTGCCGTCCTGTCAGCCGCGGTCACGGTGATCTGGGCGTACGACTCGTCCAACGCATGATGGCCGACGTCGAACCGGTCGATGCTGAAGTCACCGCCGTACTCGCCGATGTCGTCCAGGATCCGGGACAGCTGGCCGGTGTCGATCAGGTGGCCGCTGAGCTCCACGGTCTCGCTGGTCGTCACGCCCTCCTCCTCGTCGACAGGGCCGCAGGTGCCCCGCTCCTACACCACCGCTCCGTCGTCGGGATCGTACGGGTCGTGGCCGCGCAGCCGCATGACCAGCAGCACGAACCCTCCGATGAAGGCGCCGGCACCGAGGGCTCCCAGCAGACCGGAGACCGGGCGGCCGGCAATGACGGCGAGCAGGAAGAGCAGCGGCGTGCCCAGCACGCACACCCAGGCCAGCCTGGTGATGAGGTCGGTGCGCGGGATCGGCGGAGGGGAGGGCGGGACGAAGTGGCCCTCCGGATCGTGTTCTGGCGCGCCTTCCGCGGCCGGGCGATCGGCATGGGCGGCGGCCGTCTCATCATTCCTCGCGGTGCCGTGCCTCGCAGACCTGTCGTCGCCTGCGACGGGGAGGTCGCGGTGTGCGGCGTCGGACTCGGGGTCGACGTTCTCCGCGGCGGGCCACTGGGGCCGCTCGCCGCCGGAGGAGGAATGGAAGTTCTCGACCAGTTCCGCCCAGACCTGCTCGTCGTCACGGGCCATGATCACCTCCCCACCGCGTGGCGCGCCCTTCACCCCCATGGTCGCACGCGCGGCCCGCAGATCGGGCGTCCGGGCGTCGGCGAGGTAGTGTGCGGCCGTGCTCTACTGGCTGCTCAAGCGGGTGTTGCTCGGTCCCATTCTGTGGGTCGTGTACCGGCCGTGGGCAGAGGGGGTCGAGAATGTCCCGGAGGAGGGGCCGGCCATCCTGGCGGGGAATCACCTGACGGTCAGCGACTCGCTGTTCATGCCGCTTGTGCTCGAGCGCCGGGTGACCTTCCTCGCGAAGAGCGACTACTTCACCGAGCCGGGCATCAAGGGCTGGTTCAAGCGGATCTTCTTCGGCGGTACCGGCAACGTACCGATCGACCGCTCGGGCGGGAAGGCCAGCGAGCCCGCCCTGAAGAGCGCGCAAAAGGTGCTACGACGGGGTGACCTGCTGGGCATCTACCCGGAGGGAACCCGCTCGCCGGACGGTCGGCTCTACCGCGGACGCACCGGTGTGGCGCGGATGGCGCTTGAGGCGAAGGTGCCGGTGATACCGGTTGCGATGATCGGCACCTTCGAGATGCAGCCGCCAGGACGGATCATCCCGCGCATCAGGCGGCCCGGCGTGCGGTTCGGCAAGCCGCTTGATTTCAGCCGGTACGAGGGTATGGAGGGGGATCGTTACGTGTTGCGGGCGATCACCGACGAGGTGATGTACGCGATCATGGAGTTGTCGCACCAGGAGTACGTGGATATCTATGCCTCGCAGGCCAAGCAGGAGATCGCGGAGGCCAAGAAGCGCGAGAAGGGCGGCTGACCCTGCGCCCGTTGATCACGTTAAAGACCCCACCGGGTCGTTAAAGTGATCAAACGGCGCCACCGGTCAGGCGTGCCGGCCGTCGGCGTAGTGCTTGGGCTCCGGTTCGGCCGGTTGGACGCTGTGGCTGGGGAAGTCCTCGAGCCGGCCGGTGGGTGTCTGGTCCCACGCCTCGAACGTCAACGGGCTCTGGAGGTATACGGTCAGCAGCTCTGCCAGCAACCGCAGCCCGTCGAGATGGGTGCGTTCGTGACCGTGGCTGGACTCCACGCCGAACCCCAGCAGGGCGGCGCGCGTCTCGAGACCGGACTCGATGGCCGGTGCGGCGTCCGAGCGGTAGAACCGGTAGACGTCGCGCCGGTAGGGGATGTCGTACTGCTCGCACAGCGCAATCAGACGACGCGTGAGGTGATAGTCGAAGGGCCCGGTGGAGTCGAGCATGGCGATGTTCACCGTGTCCTCGCGCGAGGCCTGGCCCTCACCGACGACGGCGTTGTCGATGGCGACCAGCTCGGCGACGGTGGCGTCCAGGCCGTGCGTAGCACCCATGCCGACCTCTTCGCCGATCGTGACCAGCAGATGGCCAGTCACGGGGAGCGGCGTCCGGGTCTCGGTGAGTGCCTTGACCGCGGCCAGGCACGCCGCCAGGCCCGCCTTGTCGTCGAGATGCCGCGATTTGACGAAGCCGGTAGGGGTGATCTGAGGTGCGGCGTCCAGCGCGACGAAGTCGCCAACCTGGATGCCGAGAGCGGCCAGGTCAGCGGCGTTCGAGACCTTCTCGTCGAGCCGGACCTCCACCTGGTGCCAGCCAACGCCCTGGGTGTCGACCTCCTCGCCGTAGCTGTGGCCACTGGACTTCAACGGCAGCACGGTGCCGGTGAAGTAGCGGGTGAGATCATCCGGGAATACTGTGACGTGGTATCCCTCGGAGAAGCGCGCACTGTGGGTGCCGACGGGAACGACCTCGAGCCGGCCGTTGGGCTTGAGCCGCTTGACCATGGCGCCGATCGTGTCGGCGTGGACGACCACCGCGCGGCTGGTGTCCTGGCGGTCGCCGGCCAAGGTGGACCGGAGTAGGCCGCGGCGGGTCAGGCGGACGGGCAGGCCGAGCGCGGTGAGGCGGTCGCCGACAAGCTGCATGACAGCGTCGGTGCGGCCGGACGGACTGGGGGTTCGCAGGAGTTCCAGGAGGGTCTCCTGCAGGTACTCCTCGTCGATGGTTAGGCGCTTCACACGTCCTACTCTTCCATCTCACAGACCCTCACTGAGACATGGCAGTTTGACCACGTTCAGTGGGTGCGCCGGCACTCCCCCAGGCGCATGC
>CAZMXH010000018.1:5775-19442 GCA_964570165.1 uncultured Actinomycetes bacterium | reverse complement strand
TTTAAACCCGTCTCGCCTCTAGGGGGGTGTAGTACTGGTCTTGGGGGCTTTTTCAGTATCAGTTTGGGTAACCGGTATCGAGGACACCACCACCGGTCTGCCAGAGATCCGGCCGATCGGCATGGTCAGTCACGTGGTTTGCGAGTGGGTCGTGCCGGCGGGCTCAGCTGTCGCCGCCTGCGGAATGATCTCCACTCGGCGTCGCTGGCTGGTTAAATGAGGGCTTGGTAGCCATGACTGTTGTGTCCAGGTTGGCGGCATGGCCGAGCCGGATGTTGTGTTGTCTCTGGCGGGCGGCTGCGGTGCTGGTCGTCTGCGCTCTCCTGGGGAGTTGCTTGTCCAGTGGTGAGCGAGTGGTGCACGGGGAGGGCAAGGGGCCGCTGTCGGCGAGCCGAGGAGGGGGCGGCCAGGCTTTGATACCGCTCTGGTACCCGCGGATGAAGAACATTGATTGGTCCGACCCACCTCGCGATCTCCACTCGCACGAGGCTAGCGATTCACGAGGTGGGTTCGATCGTTATTGCGATCAGGTTCGCAATGTTTTTGCATTGCCTTGCCTTTGCAAGTTCCGATGAACGCAGCTAAGCAAGGCAGTACGGCTCAGGCGGCCTGGAACGCTCCCAGAATGGCGCCGAGGGCGGTTAGGCCGATGATGATGTAGCCGAGGTTGATGAGCAGGTGGCGCAGGGTCTTGCCCTCGAACAGGTAGAACTGACCGAGCGCGGCGGCCACGACGACACCTCCGGCAAGACCGACCTTCGTGCCGTGCCAGGCCGTGGACTGCCCGATGAGCCATGCCAGCGCGACCGCGATGACGAACCCGGCGGCTAGCTGCCCGCCGAGTTCCTTGAACGGAGGTGCCTTTGGTGGCTCGCCCTCGCCCGGCTCAGGCACCCCCAGCTCTTGGCGGTATGCATTGCCGAACAACGCGGTGTACCAGATGCCAGCGAGCACGAACAGGGCCAGGGCAGAGACGATGACGCCGACCCAGGAGATGTCATCCATTGCGGTCCGCCTCGTCGCTGTCGGGTGCGAAGTGCTGCACGGCATACGCGATGGCGGCGGCGAGGTCGTCGTCGCTGGTACCCCAGGCGGCCCGGATGACCTCGCCCCAGGCATGGCAACTGCGGGTTGCGAATGCCTTGACCTCGGGGGTGTCCTCCCACGTCGTGGGGTCAAACTCGGTGCCGGCTAGGTGCAGGCCAAGGCCGACCAGGGTGATGTCCCAGCCGCCGCCGACACCGATCGTGCCGCCCGGCCCGTAGGAGCGCACCATCTCTTCGAGAACCTCGGCAGGGGTGGCGTGCTCCAGTTCCAGCACCGTGCCGCCGTCGTCGTCAGGGGTCAGGCGGACCTCGACCTCGGTGACCATGCCCGGCCCAAGTGCCCAGGTCACCTTGAGTAGGCGGGGCTCCTCACAGACCATGATCTCTCCGCTGGCGTTGTCCTTGATCTGAAACGTGCCGCCGAGTCGTAGGTCGCCGTCGACCTGCCCAAACCACCGACTGAGCCGATCGCGGTCGGTGCAGGCGCTCCACACGTCCTCGATCGGGGCGTCGTAGGTGCGGCGCAACAGCAGCGAGCGTCCTTCGCCGCTGGCTACGGCGGCGTTGCCGATCTCGCGGTGGGTGGCATTGATCTGGTCGATGTCGATCATGTGTCGTCCTCTTTGTCGGTTGGTAGGTGGTTGTCGGTGGGTGGGTCGTCGGTGGTGTCGTCGGGTTGCACACGACGCTCGCGCCGGCCGCGAGCCAGCTCGGTGGCCAGCGCATCCAGCCGCTGGCTCCAGAACTGCCGAAAGCGCTGCAGCCAGATGTCGACTTCCTCTAGTGGCGTCGCGTCGACGGCGTACAGTCGCCGAGCACCATCGACGCGGACGGTGGCAAACCCGGACTCCCGCAACACCCGCAGATGCTGGGAGACCGCCGGCTGGGAGATGCCGAACTCGTCCTGGATGACCTCGCCGATGGCTCCGGCGGGGAGCTCGCCATCGGCAAGTAGCTCCAAGACCCGGCGTCGCACCGGGTCACCGAGCACGTCGAAGGCGTTCATCATCGCGATCGTATCGTTGCTGTCTTATATAAGGCAAGCCTTAAAGGACATGCGAGCCGCTCGATGTGAAAATGATCACCCTGCGGGCAACGCCTGCAAGCCGACAGCGGGACGATGACTCCCGCCTCTCGTCCGTGTTCGAGCACTGTTCCGCTGCTAGCCCGGGGACTACGGTGAACGGTATGTCCACCGGCCGGCTGCTTCGTGTCGGCGTGGTGGCGATGATTGCGCCTTCCGGTGTTCTTGTCGGCCACGTGCTGGCATATCTGCTCACAGTTCCCGACCCGGCGGAGCGGGCTGCTGTTCTGGCCGCGAGCGGCCATCAATGGTGGACTCTGGGCACCGTCGCTAGCGCAGTATTCGCTGCCGTTGGGATTGTAATGCTCATGGTCGCGGTCCTGCGTCGCCCACCGGACGGCGGCAGGTTCCGCCGGGAGCTAAGCCGATGGTTATGGCCGCGACTGGCGGCGAGCCAACTCGGCTTGTTCGTTGTGATCGAAACGGTGGAGCGGGCCATCACTGGACACCCGCTGAGTGGCGACCTACTTCACGAGATCATCGGACACGGCGCGTCCGCGCAGATCGTGGTCGCCCTCGCCATCACAGGCATGTGCTGGTGTCTCACGCTGGCAGTCGACCTGGCATGTGTTGTCATCACTCGGCGGCCCGTGCCGACACCCATCGCAGTGCCGTCGTCGGCGCACAGCAGGGTGCGTCCCCTGCGCGTGCGCTGCCACCTACCCGCTGCTCGTGCTCCGCCTCGCCTGACCGCGTGACTCTGGTACACCCGAACCTCTACTGCCGCTGACCCGTGTCACAGCAGGAGGGCGGGTCGTATGCCAATCGGCATTCCGCAATTCAGGTATCGACACGGAGGCACGATGAGATCTGTTTTTGCCGTCCGGGGTGCCCGGGTTGGCGCCGTCGTGGCGCTATTGGGCGCTCTCACCTGGGTGGGCATTCAGCCGGCAGCCGCGCATGAGAGCCGTGAGGTCGATCGGTTCACCTTCGTGGTTGGCTTTATGACCGAGCCGGCGTACACGCACATTCCCAACGCAGTCTCCCTATCAATCACCGAGACCGAGTCCGGAGAACCGTTCGAAGATCTCTTCGATACCCTGAACGTGGACGTGACGTTCGGCGAGGAGACGTTTACCTCGACACTGCGTCCGCAGTTCGGCGAGCCGGGTTCGTACCGGGCCGATTTCGTGCCGACCCGGCCGGGTCAATGGACATTCCGCTTCTACGGGACGGTTGATGGCGTCGAGGTCGACGAGACGTTCATCTCCGGTCCTGACACGTTCAACGATGTCCAGTCCCTCGCCGAGGAGTCGTTCCCGGCACAGGATCCCAGCACGGGCGAGCTGGCCGAGCGGCTCGAGCAGGAGCTGGCCCGGGTGGACGAGCGGCTCAACGAGCTCGGGGCCGGCGGCTCCGTCGCAGCAGACGCGGGTGGCGAAGCCGCCGAGAGCTCGAGCGACGCCCTGGCCCGCGGCTTGGCCGTCGGGGCACTGCTTGTCGGCCTGGGAGCGCTGGCAGCCGCCTTGCTGGTGGCACGCCGGAGGTCATGAACGGTCGGCAGGCCCGGCTCGGGTGGGCGGTGGCGGTCGCGGCGTCTGCCTCAATGGTGGTTGCCGTGTCCGCCGCCGCTCATTCGGCGCTGCTGCGCAGTGAACCGGCCGACGGCGCCCACCTCGAGCAGGGCCCCCGCGAAGTGGTTCTGGTGTTCAGCGAAGCACCGGATCCCGAACTCTCGCGGGTTACGGTGTTCGATGCTTCTGGGCAGCAGGTCGATCATGAACGTCCTGCCGCGGATGCCAACGACGCGGCCACACTCCGAGTACCCATGCCGTCCCTGGATGACGGTGTGTACTCGGTCAGCTGGCAGGCGCTGTCGTCGGTGGACGGTCATGTGACGACAGGAGCGTTCTCCTTCACGGTCGGTGACGCCTCCGGCGGCGGGGCCGCCGCTCAGCCGCCCACCGGGGTGGAGGAGCAGGGCGGCGCCGGGCCGCTCGGCGTGGTCGGCCGGTGGATTCTCTACGCCGGTCTCGCTCTGCTGCTCGGCTGGGCCACCTCGACACTCGTTGTCTTCGCTGGTCGGTCTCCGGGCGCCCCGTTGGTGCTGATCCCATGCTGGCTGCTCGCAGCCGGCGGCCTTGTCCTGATAACCATCGCCGAAGCCGCCTCGGTCGACGCGTCAGTGGCCCAGTTGCTGGACGCCTCGGCGGGCACGCGACTCTTGCGAACCGCGGCAGTATTGGCCGTGCTGGGGGTCGCCGCCCTCATTGCGATCGCACGGCCCGGGCGGGCCACGGCCGCAGCCGTCGGGGCGCTCGCGGCGGCAACCATGTTCAGCCATGTGGCGGCCGGGCACGCGGGAGCCCCTGGCTCCACGATGTGGCCCAACCTCGCGTCGCAGTGGCTGCACTTTGTCTTCATCGGAGCGTGGATCGGCGGGCTGGTGTGGCTGCTCGCCGGCACCCGGAGCCGTCCAGAGGACGAGCGCGCGGCACCTGTCCGGCGGTTCTCGATGTTGGCCACGGTTTCGGTCGCGGTGGTCGTGGTCACGGGAACGTGGCGGGCGCTCGACGCCATCGGCTTCGATCAACTCGAGGCGCTGGTGAGCACCGGCTACGGACGGCTGCTCCTGATCAAGTTGGGGGTCATCGTGCCCCTTGTCGCGCTCGGCTCGGTTAACAAGTTCTGGAACGTCCCGGCAATTGTCCGCGGGGAGGGGCGCCACCGTCGGCTGCGGCAAACCGTCCGAGGCGAGGTTCTGCTCGCCGCGGGTGTTCTCACTGTGACAGGGTTCCTGGCCAGCTCGCCGCCACCTGACATCCACGCCATGGCGGACGGAGAGCATGCCGATGCGGCAGCCGCCGAGAACGGCCTGACGGTGGAGGGCAGCGACTTCGGCACCACGGTTAGGGTTCAACTCAATGTCGACCCCGGGCAGGTGGGTGACAACCGCTTCACCGTGCGCATCGCTGACTACGACACCGGCGAGCCGGTCGATGCAGTCCGCGTCGCGCTGCGGTTCAGCATCCCCGACCGCCCAGAGTTCGGACCCTCGCTTCTCGAGCTAGAGCCGACCGTCCCTGGCACGTGGCAGGGATCAGGCACCGCGATCGCCCAACCGGCGGTCTGGCGGGTGACATTGATCGTCACGTTCGCAGCCGACGGCCTCGAGATCCCGCTCGAGGTGGACATGAGTACCGGGGTGCATGAGACGCCCGCCCCAACCGAGCACGTCCACCGGTAGCTCGGCACATCCCCGCGGACGAAGACCTGCATCGTCACCATGCCGAGAACCTCAACCAGGCCGATGCCCTCCTAGGCTGGCGCGACAATCTTGGTCATCACGCAGTGGTTCTTGCCCTTGGGCCGGTCGTAGGTGAAGCCGGCCTGTTCGAAGAGGCTTCGGGTGCCGTTGTAGAGAAACGACGCCGAGATCTTCTCACCGTGGGTGTCCTGCGGGTAGGCCTCCACGAGCCCGCCGCCTTCCCGCGCGATCAGGTCGAGCGCGCCGCGGAGGGCAACCGCCGCAAGCCCCGCGCGCCGGTACCGCTTGTCCACGAAGAAGCAGGTGAGCCGATAGTCGGGCAGCCGTTCCAGGCCCGCCTCGTACTCCTTGCGGTGGTAGATGTTCGGCAGTTCCTCTGGCGTTCCGTACTGGCACCACGCCACCGCGTCGTCCCCGTCGAAGACCAGCGCGGCGTGTGCCCTGCCCTCGTTGACCCTGCGCAGCTTGCGGTCGCGGCTCTCCTCGGGACTCCGCGGCTTCTCGGCGCACTTCGGGTGGAACGCGTTGCACCAGCAGCCGCCCCACACCCCGTTGTGCCGCTCAACGAGCCGGGCGAACGCGGTCCACGTCTCAGGACCGAGCGGCTTGATCGTGTACTCGCTTGTGGCGTCCTGCCTACCGATCACGGCTACACACTAGAACGGATCCACACACACGCCGGCCGACGTACGACCATTACCGGGAGTCGCAAGATCCCGGCGCGACCCAGCGGGCTCGTCGCCGTCAGAAACCCCTGGTGCGGCCGCTGGCGATGCCCTTGCGGGCGTGCGTCACCTGAGCGCCCGACGTACCGTCGGCCCCGAGAAGCGCGCGGCGAAGTCCCTCAGGCTTCGCGCCGTCCCCGGGCCCGCGATCGGCCTGCCGTGACCGGTCGCAAGGACGTTCGGCTCGAGCGCGGCAAGCGTCGCGACCGACTCCTTCGCCAGCGACCAGTCCCAGGTGGACACCCGTGGCGGTCCGGCGATCCGGTGCCGTTTGGCCAGCAGGTCGCGTACCGAGTTCAGGTTCACGGTCAGCACAGCGTCCCCAGTGATCAACACACGGTCGCGTTCGCGGAAGTACGCCACGTGACCGGGGGTGTGGCCCGGTGTGGGGACGCAGCGCCAGTCCGGGAGGCCCGGCACGCCGCTCTCCGGGTCGAACGGCCGAGCCGTGCCCTCCAAGCTCCTGCGGGCCCGCCCCGCCTCCAACCCGCGGCGCGGAATGAGGCGGAGGATCGGACCCATGAACCAGCGGTCGAGCGGGTTTGCGTTCGCGGGTACGATCCCCCCGCGTGCCAACCGCATCTCGGCCGTGTGGACGTGGACGGGCAGGTTCCACGCCCGTGCGAGCTCGAGCGCCGAACCAGAGTGGTCAGGGTGGATGTGCGTCAGCAGGATCGCAGCCGGGCGGGTACCCGGGCCGAACAGCGACTCGGCGGCGGCCCGGATAAGCTGCGCGCTCTCCGGCCACGCGGTGTCGATCAGCACCCACTCCGCTCCTGACCGCACGAGGTAGACGTTGGCCTCGGTGAAAAAGCGCCTCGTCTCGAGCCGGTACACGTCTGGAGCGACGGTCTCCTGGCCGGCCTCGGTGATGCGGAAGACGGGATACTGCGCTGCGATCTGTTCGAACTCCTTCAACCCGGCTCGCCGATCTACCGGGAAGTGCGGGCGGGCTCCCGGGCCAACCTCCAGGTAGCGGCGGAGGATGGGAGCGCGAGCGCTCGGCTCGACCTCCTCCAGTTGTACGGGCATCCGGCGACCGTGCCACAGCACCGCGCGCCCCCCGGCAGCGCGGACGTTATGCACCCAGTTGGTGTCCTGGCCGAGCATCGCAACGAGGTAGCGCTGGCCCGCATAGTCGGCCACGACCACAGGGAAGGAGACGAGCCGCCCGGAGCGGCGCCCCCGTACCTGGAGGGTCGCCCATCGGCTCGAGCTCAGTAGCGGGATCGCGAACTGGACCGCCGAGAGCCGGTTCAGCAGGCGCGCCAGGGCGTTCGGACGGCCGCTGCGGTACATCCATCGCAGAAGACGGTGCGTGACATGCGTCGGGCCTCGCATCACGTACTCATCATGGCGGCCCACGCTCGGGTGTGGCCGGAGGCGATCGTCCCACCCTTGTGGGCCGAACGACCCGCCGCGCCAGACATGCCTGCTGACCTGTCACCAAGCGCGGGTGCGAAGAACTGCAGGAAGATCATCAACCATGTCAGCTCGTCAGGAACTCCAGTATCCGCTCGACGGCCGCTCTGCGGGTCACGGCGACGCCATGCGGCTTGGCTTGGCGCGGTACAGCAGTAACCTCGCGCCGGGGATGCGCTCGGTCGTCTCCCGGAAGAGTTCTGGCGAGTAGAAGCCGTCCCGCCCACCGGCGATCACGAGTGTGGGCGCGGTGATCCTGTGCAGGTCTTGCGAGCTGTCGAACGCGTCCTCCGCGGCGATCGTGATGAGCATGTCTGACGGGTCTTGCGGCCTGATCGAGCCGGCGGGCCTTGCCCGATCGCCAGGAATGGCAATCCCCCGTGCAGCGATCCCTCGCGAGTCATAGGTCCTCCCTGTCTGCCGCCGAACGCCCCTGCCCATCGTGCCGGGTACGCGGGACGGTTATGACAAGGTCGCCCGGAACGGAGCATGTGATGGACATTGAGAACCCGCCTGCCGACGCACGCGAGGCGGTGTCGGCGGAAGAGATGCTGATCGACAGGTATCTGCCGCGCTTTCAGGTCACGCAGATCGAGCATCTCGTAGTGAACGCGGACATCGGGACAACGTGGGCGGCGCTGGTGGACCTCGACCTGCTCGACGTGCACTCGCCGCTGCTCGACGCCGCGTTCTTCGTCCGTGGGCTGCCGGCGAAGATGAAGACCCTGCTGGGACGGAAGACGCCGGACCGCGCCGCCAGCCCTCAGCCGCTGAGGCTGTGGGGCGTCGAGGATCATGGCGTCGAAGGCTGGCTGCCCCTGGGCGAGCGCCCGGGTCGAGAGGTCGCGTTCGGCGCGATCGGACGGTTCTGGAAGCCCAACATCGAGTGGTACGACGTCACCACGATGACGCCGGAGCAGTTCGCGGCTTTCGACGAGCGAGGGTGGGGCAAGATCGCCGCCAACTTCTCGCTGCGACCGTACGGCGAGACGCGCACGCTCATCTCGTACGAGGCGCGGACCGCGACCACCGACGGCGAGTCGGCGCAGCGGTTTGCACGCTACTGGATGCTGATCCGGCCATTCGTCGGCCACGTCGAGCGTGCGGCCCTCGCCACCGTGCAGCGGGACGCGGAGCAGGCAGCGTAGCCGAGTGCTCAGCCGATCGCCAACACCTGCGGTGCGACGCGCTTGGCTACCTGCTCGGCGAACTCGACCGGGTGCCGGTCGGGCATGAGCTGCACCTCCGCAGCCCCCAGCTTCGCGTACTCCTGTATCTCTGCGATGAAGCCGTCGACGTCCCGCAGCGCTGGGCGGGTGGCCAGGATCGTCTTGTCGATGCTGTCGTAGTCCCGGCCCTCGGCCTCGCAATGCCTGCGGAGCACGTCGAACTTGTGCGACACCTGGGCGGGCGAGGTGCCAAACACGTTGCACGCATCGGCGTAGCGGGCGACCAGCCGCAGCGTCTTGGTCTCGCCGCCACCGCCGATCATGATCGGCGGCCGGGGCCGGCTGAGCGGCGCCGGCGAGCAGAGGGTCTCGTCCAACTGGTAGTGCCTGCCGTGGAAGGGCCCGTCGTCGTCGCTCCACATCTGCAGGCAGATCTGCAGAGTCTCCTCCCGCCGCTCGAACCGCTCGCCGACCGGGACCACCGGCACGCCCAGCCCTCGCTGCTCCCGCTCGTACCACGACGCGCCGATCCCCAACCGGGCGCGGCCGCCGGAAAGCACGTCGAGCGTCGTCACCGTCTTGGCCAGCAGGCCCGGGTAGCGGTACATCACCCCGGTCACGAGCAGTCCGAGCGTCATCCGCTCGGTCTTGCCGGCCAGGTAGCCCAGCGTGGTGTATCCCTCCAGCATCGGGTCGCTCGCCGGAGCGGCCCATTCCATCTGGAAGAAATGGTCCATGACGGTGAATGCGGAGAAGCCGGCCTGCTCGGCGATCCGGGCGGTCTCGGCGAGCGTGGCTGGAATGCCCTCCGGGTCGGCCGGGATCGCGTAGTTCCAGTAGTGCAGACCGAGTCTCATGGGATCTCCTGTCGTCGCGGTCACGGATGAGAGCGCTCCCGGCGTTAGTCAATCAGGGCCGCGAGGCGCCGTGAACCCGTTCGACTTCGCTTGGAGCGATCAACCGGCGCGCAACGATGGAATGACAGGCGGCACGCCATGTGCCACCGGCGCGCCCGCGAGGTAGGTTTAGGTAACCGCCCTAGGCGGGAGGCTTATCCGATGCAATGGTTCGTCTGGTTGATCATTGCCGCGGGCCTGGGTGTGGCGGAGTTCTTCACGTTGACCCTCGCACTCGGGCTGCTTGCCGCCGCGGCGCTCGTTGCGGCGGTCGTTGCCGGGCTAGGGTTGCCGCTGTTGGTACAGGTCCTCGCATTCGCCGTCGCCAGCGCGGCCGGGTTGCTTTTCGTGCGTCCCATAGCGCAACGGCACATGGCTCAGCCTCCTCTGGCTCGTGAGGGCACCGACGCGCTTGTCGGGAAGCAGGCGGTGGTGATGCAGGAGGTCACCGCAGTGCGCGGCCTCATCAAGCTCTCGGGGGAGGAGTGGTCCGCCCGGGCGCTCGACGAGAACCAGGTGATCCCGGTGGGTTCTCTGGTCGATGTCATGGAGATAGACGGCGCGACCGCGATCGTCTATCCGAGAGAACTCCTGCCGTGAAATAGACCGCGGAGAAGAAGGCTGAGGAAATCATGGATCCATTGGTGCCGATTGTTGTCATAGCGCTCTTGGTGGTGTTTCTGGTCGTTTCGACAGTGCGGATCGTCCCTCAGGCGCGCCGGTACAACATCGAGCGGTTCGGTCGCTACCGGACGACGTTGCAGCCCGGCCTGAACTTCATCGTGCCGCTGGCGGACCGGGTGAACACCCGGCTCGACATCCGGGAGCAGGTCTACTCGTCGCGGCCGCAGCCGGTGATCACCGAGGACAACCTGGTGGTCAACATCGACACGGTGCTCTACTACCAGATCACCGACCCGCGGGCGGCCGCTTACGAGGTCTCCGACTACCTGCAGGCGATCGACCAGCTCACGGTGACGACGCTGCGTAACGTCATCGGGAGCATGGACCTGGAGGAGACGCTGACCTCGCGTGAGGAGATCAACGCGCAGCTTCGTACGGTGCTGGACGAGGCGACCGGCAAGTGGGGCATCCGGGTGAACCGGGTCGAGATCAAGGCGATCGACCCGCCGTCCACCATCAAGGAGGCCATGGAGAAGCAGATGCGGGCCGAGCGGGACAAGCGCGCGGCCATCTTGCACGCCGAAGGAGAGCGGCAGGCAAAGATCCTTACCGCGGAAGGAACTCAGCAACAGGAGATCCTCGTCGCCAAGGGCGACCAGCAGGCGCGGATCCTGCGCGCTGACGGCGAGGCCAAGGCCGTCGAGGCTGTTTTCCAGGCGGTTCACCGCTTCAACGCCGACCCGAAGGTTCTCGCGTACAAGTACCTGGAGACGCTGCCGCACCTAGCGAGCGGGGAGAACAACACCTTCTGGGTCATCCCGGGGGAGCTCACCGAGGCGGTGCGGGCAATCACGAGCGCTTTCGGCGACAGCTCTCGGATGGGAATGCCGGCGGCCGCGGAGTCCGAGGACTCGGGCGGCGAGAAGGGCCGCGAGCTGACGACCGGCGACCGGCCGTCGGTCGATGCGGTCACCGCGGCCGACGAGGCCGCGAAGATGGCCGAGGAGGCTGCGCGCGACGCCAAGGCCGAGGCCGCGGCAGCCGAGAGCCGACCTCGTTGATCGACGACACCGGGCTAGACCTGGTCACGGGAGCATTCAGTTACACCGGCCGCGCCATCGCGGCACGACTGCTGGAGTCGGGACGGCAGGTCAGGACACTGACCGGCCATCCCGACCGTCCCGACCCGTTCGGCGGTGCGGTCGCGGTCGCTCCGTACACCTTCGACCAGCCCGAGCGGCTGGTTCGGGCGATGGACGGGGCAACCGTCCTCTACAACACGTACTGGGTCCGGTTCGAGCGCCGCGGGGCCACGTTCGGCCAGGCGGTCCGCAACTCGCGCACGCTGTTCGAGGCGGCCCGCGAGGCCGGAGTCCGCCGGATCGTGCACATCAGCATCACCAAGCCGGACGCCGCCCCTCCGCTGCCGTACTTCAGAGGCAAGGCACAGGTCGAGCGTGACCTTGCCGCCGTGGGGGTACCGCATTTCATCGTCCGGCCGACGGTGGTGTTCGGCCGGCAAGACGTCCTCGTCAACAACCTGGCCTGGCTGCTGCGGCGGTTCCCGGTGTTCGCGATCCCCGGCTCGGGCGAGTACCGCGTGCGGCCGGTGCACATCGACGACGTGGCCCGGCTCTGCGTGGACGCCGAGCCGGAGGAGGCCGACGGTTCAATAGACGCCGTAGGCCCCGAGACGTTCTCGTTCCGTGACTGGGTCGCGATGGTGCGCGACGCGATCGGCGCCCGGGCGTGGCTGGTGCACGTCCCGCCGTCCCTCGTCCCCGCAGCCACCTGGGGCATCGGGGCAGCGCTGGGAGACGTGCTGCTGACCCGCGAGGAGCTCACCGGACTGATGGCCGAGCTGGTCACTACGGACGGTCCCGCGACCGGACGAGTGGCGTTCTCCCGCTGGCTCGTCGAGCACGCGGCTGAGCTGGGCCGCGAGTGGGCCTCCGAGGTCGGCCGCCACTTCGACCGCTGAGGTAACCCGCTGAGGTAGTGGTGGCCGGCGCAACGCCGGGTGATGTATCAGTTGGACGGCACCCACCACGATCATCGAGGTTGACCGAGCCGATGCGCGATCCGTCGGAGTTGGCCTAGTCCGTCCGTGCGGAACTTCGCTGTCGACGGCGCAGTGACCGGAACGCCCACAAGGCTGCCTGGTGCACGACTACGCCGACGCCAGCGTTGGCGACGCCGAGGCCGGCGGCCGCCAGCATCTCTTCGCCTGGTGCGATCACGCCGCTGATGAGCAGGATGGCAGGCCACACCACTGCCGCGGCCGGAAGCGCAAGGCGCCACCACCGGCCGAAGAGCAGGCCGAACAGCAGCATGGTCGGAATCACGTCGAGGCCTCCCGCCTTGGTGCTGCCAGCCTATTCTGGCGGGCATGGCGAAAGGCAAGGACGACCCCGCGGCGGTCGACGAATACCTCGCGGGGCTGCCAGCGGACCGGCGGGAGACGCTCAGCGCACTTCGAGACTTGATCAAGGAGACGGTTCCGGGCGTCCGGGAGCGCATCTCATACGGCACGTCGGTGATTTTCGCGCTCAAGCGCGACCTCGTCGGTTTCGTGGCGCAGCCGAACCACCTGTCGTTCTTCACCATGAGCCCCAGCCTCGCCAAGGCGATGAAGGCGGAGATCAGCAGGACGCACCGAGTTTCGGGTGCGACGATCCACTTCAGCCCCGAGAACCCGCTACCGCGGGAGCTTGTCGAGAAGATAGTCACGGCCCGGCTCAAGGAAGAGGAGGAGAGGTCAGCGAACTGAGCCGGCGCCCCTCCGCGCGGGCGACGTCCCGCTCGACGATGGCCTCGAACGCGGGCTCGCGCAGGTGCCCGCGGAACAGCCCGTCCAGCGTGGATGCGTAACGGCTGATAGCGGCTGCCGCTACCACGCCGCCGGGGCGGAGCACGCGGCGCGCCTCGGCCAGCGCTCGGACTCTGTCCGAGCGCTCGGTGAGGTGGTAGAGCGGGCCCAGCAGAAGCGCCGCGTCGACCGAGTCGTCGGCCCAGTCCAAGGCGCGAGCGTCGCCGAGCGTCGCGCTCGCCAACCCGGGCACCGCGCGCGCCTGCTCGATGTGCAGCGGCACCGGGTCTATCAGGTGCACCTCGTAACCCTGTGCGGCCAGCGGCTCCGCGTGAACACCGGCGGCGCCGCCCACGTCGAGGACGACCGCCGGTGCGGCCGGGAGCAGCCGCGCAAGCAGCCGCTGTGTCCGGACGAACTCGAGTAAGCCGGCGCCGGCGGCAAGCCGGTTGCGCTCGTCGACGTCGGCATAGTGGCGGCGGATCGCGGGATCGATGTCAGGCATGTTCCAGTTTTAGTCGGGCCGTGTCCCGATGACGACGGCAGTGTTGGAGTCCTCGTCGATCATCACCCGCGCGACGAGCCCGCAACGGGCATATGCCACGGCGGCCGCGGGCGCTTGGTGCTCGCTGGTCTCCACCAGCAGGCAGCCGCTTGGTGCGAGCCACGCCGGCGCTTCCGCCG